>NZ_JAASRN010000009.1 GCF_011761635.1 Thermonema lapsum | reverse complement strand
TGTTATTCAAAAAGTGAAGAGATGTTGAGAATAACCATTGCCTTATTTATCGCAAAAAGGAATGGAAATTTATCTATATTTGGTTACTAATTCCTATTCATGATACCGTATTCGATGGATTGAGGGGTAAAGTTACGATAAACTCCGTGCCTTCGCCTTCTCGGCTGTGGACTTCTATGGTGCCGCCGTGCTGTTTGATGAACTGGTAAGCAAGTTTTAAGCCCAAGCCGCTGCCCCGCTCGTTATTGGTGCCTTTGCGCGAATAGATTTCATTCTGCTTGAAAAGCTTGGTTATGTCTTCTGCTGGTATACCTATACCGGTGTCTTTTACATGTATATAGCATTTGTGGTCTTGGGTGTATGCTTTCAGGTAAATATCGCCGCCAGAAGACGTAAACTTTAGCGCATTGGATACCAAATTACGAACTATAAAAGCTACCATTTGGGGGTCGGCTGTCAGCTCTAAAGAACCGCTGAGTTCAGTATGAACATGGATATCCTTTTGTGCGGCATTTTGCTGAAAGAGGGCTATCACCCTGTGTATTGTTTGGTTCAGGTCAAAGGTGATTGGCGAGAAACGTATGCTATCGGACTGGCTGCGTGCCCACATCAAGAGATTGTCGATGAGCTCGCGCAACCCGTACACCGAAGCGCTAAGCCGGTGCAACAGCATAACCATCTCTTCTTTGCTGAAAGAAGCAGCTTGGGTACTGATGACATCCAAGAAGCCTACCAACGAATTGAGAGGACTGCGTATGTCGTGCGAGATGATGGAAAAAAGCATGTCTTTGGTTTGATTCAGCTGCGACAAATGGTAGTTTTGCTCTTCAATAATGGCTTTTTGTTTTTCCAAATCTTGACGCAGCTGCTTGTTGTGTACATAGCGGCGATAGTACAGAGCACTAAGCCCTACGGCAAAAAGCAAAACCACTCCGAGAATGTAGTTGAGGTAAAGCTGTTGACGCTCTTTCAGTTGGGCAATGGATTTTTCTTGTTCGAGTATTTTTATTTTCTGAGCTTTCAGGGCTGACTCATATTCGAAGCGTGCGGCTTCGGTGTATTTTAGTTTTTCCTTCGACAACACCTCTTCTTTCAAGCAGGTGTAGAGGTCGTAGTACTCTACGGCTTGCTCATATTTTCCCAGCTTGCGGTAACAATCTATTGCCAAAGGATAGGCTTCGAACAAATAGTCGGCTGCTTGGTGTTGTTCGAAATAGGCAATGGCTTTGCTCAGAAAAAGCAGCGCATTGTGGTAGTCTTGTTGGGCGTGATACACCTTTGCCAGACTCAGGTAGCCAATGGCAACCCCAAAGGCATCTTGGTTTTGCTGGTCTATTTCCAAGGCTTTTTGGTAGTAGGCAAAGCTCTTATCGTATTCATGCAGGGCAAGGTAGACGTCGCCGAGGTTATTATAGGGATAGGAAAGCATACGCCGGCGTCCACTTTTTTCATAGTAGTGGGCAGACTGACGCAGTATTTCTATGGCTTTTTGATATTGTTTGAGCTTCATGTACTCTATACCTAGGTTGTTGAGTGTGGTAGCCATGCTGGAGGTGTCTTTTTGTTGCTCGTAGGTGGCAAGCGCCTGTTCATAAAGCTTAATGGCTTCTTCGTGCTTGCCCAGGTTGGAGTACACCCTGGCAATGTCGTTGCGTACGTTAGCTACTTTTACCGCATCTCCGGACAGTTCCGCTAGTTTTAAGCTCTCGTAGTGGTGCTTGAGGGCTTTATCATAAACACCAATGCGGTTGTAGAAAGCAGCAAGCTCTGCGTGTGCTGAATACAAAAAATCGCGCCAACCCATTTTCTGAGCTTGATGGATAGCCAACAGGTAATAATTCTCTGCCTCTTGTTTAAAAGGGGTTTTTTGCAACAGGTAACCCAAAAGAAGACAAGTGCGAGCTACCAGGCTGTCGTTATGAGCATTCTGGGCACTCAAAAAAGCACGGTCGGCATAATAAAGCTTAAGGCTGTCTTTGGGCACAACTTCTACTAAGCGCAAGAAAGCTTTTGTTTTTTCTTTTTCTGATGGCAGCTTAGGTATTTCACGTAAAAGGCTATCTACGACTGACTGCTGCCCCCATGCTGGCAGTTTTCCTGTCCACAAGCCGAGCACAAGTGTCAAAAGCAAACAAAGATGGCGAAGCATATATTTAAAGAAGACTCATTCAAGTCTGCATAAAACAAGTATTTGATAAATTATGCAAATAAATTTTGTTGAGCAATGCGGCTTGTGTAATGTATTGTAAAAGAATGTCTTTGTTTATGAAAACCTATTCTAAAGATTCTTCGCTCTGCAGTTGTTTTTCGTAAAGCTGCTTGTAGAGCCCGCCGGCACTCATCAGACTTTCGTGTGTACCTCGTTCCACAATACGCCCTTCATCCAACACGATGATTTGGTCTGCTAACTTGGCAGAAGACACCCGGTGCGAAATGATAATGCTGGTGCGTCCTTCCATCATCTCGCGTAGGTTTTCTAAGATGCGATGCTCTGTGTTGGTATCCACTGCCGACAGGCAGTCGTCCAAGAGCAGCAACTTGGGCTTCCGTATAAGCGCCCGCGCAATGGATACCCGCTGTTTTTGCCCGCCTGAAAGTGTGATGCCACGCTCACCCAGTAGGGTATCAAATCCATGGGGAAAATCAACAATGTTATCATAAACATCGGCATGGCGTGCAGCTTCTTCTATGGTCTCAGAGGAGACTTCTTCCATGCCAAAGCTTATATTGTTGGCGATGGTGTCGGAGAAGAGAAAGACGTCTTGCGGTACATAACCTATCTGACTGCGCAGATAAGTGAGGTCATAATCGCGCAGGTCCACACCGTCGAGCAAGATGCGCCCTTCGGTGGGGTCGTAAAGACGGCAAATTAAGTTGGCTATACTGCTTTTGCCCGAACCTGTAGTGCCCAAAATAGCCAGCTTGCCGCCGGCAGGCACGTGAAAGGAAATATCATCCAGGGCTTTAATGCCCGACTCTGGGTAAACCAAACTCACATGCTCAAATCGCAAGTCGCCTTTTACTTCTGGGCGCAGGTGGCGGCGCGAAACCAGCGTGGTATGTGTATTTAAAAACTCATTGATACGTTCTTGAGAGGCAGCTGCTTGCTGAATGATGCTTGTAATCCAGCCTAAGGAAGTAACAGGCCAAATCAGCATATTCAAATACAAAATAAACTCTGCAATATTGCCTTTGGTAATGTTGCCAGCAGCTACTTCTATTCCCCCCACATATACCACAATGATATTGCTGAGCCCTATGAGTGCCAGTATAGCCGGGTAAAACAGCGCTTCCACCCGAGCAAGCCGTAGCGCTTGCTGTCGATAGGCTTCGCTTTCTTGGGCAAAACGCGCTCCGCTGTCTTGCTCTCGAGCAAAGGCTTTCAGCACACGTATGCCCGAAAAGGCTTCCTGCACGTATGTGGACAGGTCTGAAAGCTTACGTTGTATCTCTGTCGAGCGCTTGTTGATGATGTTGTTCACAAAGTAAATGATAGTAGAAAGCACCGGCAGGGGCAGCAAGGTATAGAGTGTCAACTTCACATCGACCGAAAGCATGTAGGGAATGAGCATGAGAAATAGCGACACCAAGTTCAAGCCATACATGATGCCCGGACCCAAATACATACGCACATTAGACACATCCTCAGAGATGCGCGCCATCAAATCGCCCGTGTTGTTTTGCCGGTAAAATGCCAAAGGTAAGGTTTGGTAGTGCCAAAAAATATCATTTTTTAGGTCATATTCAATCAAGCGGGACATGACAATGATGGTCTGCCGCATAAAGAACAAAAACACCCCCCGCCCCGCAGCCATGAGCAAGAGCAACACCCCGTAAGTGATGATTTGACGCTCAAAAGTGCTGCTGTCCAAAACACCTGCCTGATAGGCAGCAATGTACTGTTCTATGCTGTTGAAAGCATTGCGCACGATGGGCGCCGGTTGTATAAGGAAATAGTTCGAAATGAAGGTAAATAAAACCCCACCCAGCAAATGCCACTTGTAGCGCCATAAATACGGATTCAGTGCCTTGAGTGCTTTCATTTTTTTGTATTATGGTAATTAAAAATTGTCCTTTTTAAATAAGTTGCTTAACTTGCGCTTGCTTTTATATAACAGACATGTTGTTACAACTCAAAAAGTTTCCTATTGTTGCAGTCAATTTCTGTGTAGATACACAAAAGTAGTCAAATTTTATACACCAAGCCGATGGATGTGAATACCCTTAACCCCACCCAACTGCAAAGCTCGGTATTTAGCGAGCTGGAGCACTTGCAGCACGAGCAGGTGATGTTTTGTTACGACAAAGCCACCGGACTCAAAGCCATCATAGCCATTCACAATACCGTATTGGGACCAGCTACTGGCGGTACCCGCATGTGGATGTACGAAAACGAAGCTGATGCTTTGCGTGATGTGCTGCGTTTGTCGCGTGGAATGACCCTTAAAAACGCCATCTCCGGCTTGAACTTAGGCGGTGGCAAAGCCGTGATTATCGGCGACCCTCGTAAGCACAAATCGGAAATGCTCTTCCGTTCATTTGGCAAATTTGTCAACAATCTGGGGGGCAAGTACATCACCGCCGAAGATGTAGGCATTTCTACCCAAGATATGGAATATGTGGCAATGGAGACCTCTTATGTAGCCGGCAAGCCGGAAAGCTTGGGTGGCAGTGGTGACCCCTCACCGGTTACTGCCTATGGCGTGTACATGGGCATGAAGGCTTCTGCCAAAAAAGTGTATGGAAACGATAGCTTGCAGGGCAAGCGCGTGGCAGTGCAAGGAGCCGGGCATGTGGGTATCCACCTGATTGAGCACCTGGTAAAAGAAGGCGCTGTGGTGTTTGTCAGCGACATCTACGAAGACCGTCTCAAAGCAGCCCAAGAAAAAGGGGCACAAGTAATTGAAAACCCTGACAGCATTTACGACCTTGACATGGACATCTACGCCCCTTGTGCTTTGGGCGCCACCGTCAACGACAATACTTTGGAGCGCTTGAAATGTGCTATCATTGCCGGTGCTGCCAACAACCAACTGGAAGATGAAGTGCGTCATGCCAAGATGTGTCAAGAAAAGGGCATCTTATATGCGCCCGACTTTCTTATCAATGCCGGTGGCATCATCAACGTATATACCGAAATAGCGCTGCCTGTTTACAACCGTCAGCGTGCCTACGAGCAAACCGAGCGTATTTATGATTTTACGCTTGCTCTCTTCGAAAAAGCCGAAAAAGAAAATATAACTACGCACGAAGCAGCTTTGCGCACCGCTATGGAGCGTATTCATAATGCTGCCAAGCTCAAAAGCCGTATATAGGAGCAGCCGGGTATGTGTCGGGTGCACATGCCTGTTTGTTCATAGGGGTTCGGAGCGGTACCCAACAAGGTGCCGCTCTTTTTTTAGAATCAAAGCCCGCTTGCTCACAAATACAACACAAGCCAAGGCTTCGAATAGGACTTAGGCGTAGCTTGTTGTCTCGAAAGAATGAAGCGAGTGAAAAATTTTAACCCCGGTCAAGCAACAGAAAGCAAAAGCGATTTCTCGCAAACGCTTGAAACGACAAAGCGAAGACAGGCGGCATGACAAAGGGCTGAGAAGGTCGAAAGGATAGGCACCCGAGAAGGCAAAAAAAGTGAGGCAAAGTAAAATAAAGCGCAACAAGCCGTCTCTTTTCAAGAGGACTTGCTGCGCAAAAGTATAGCAAAGGCTTTTAAAAGAATTTACTCGCTAGTAGTTCAGCAATTTGCACGGCATTGGTTGCTGCCCCTTTGCGAAGATTATCGGCGACTACCCACAGGTTGAGTGTTCGCGGCTGACTTTCGTCGCGGCGCAAGCGTCCTACAAATACCTCATCGCGGTTTTGAGCGTAAAGCGGCATGGGATATTCGAGTTGGGCGGGGTTATCGAGCAAGACAACGCCCGGAGCTTCTTGCAGCAGTTGCCGCACTGCTTCCATCTCAAAATCTTCGTGAAATTCGGCATTCACTGCTTCGGAGTGCCCGCCGATAACTGGGATACGTACTGCCGTGGCGGTTACACCTATGCTTTCGTCTTGTAAGATTTTACGGGTCTCGTTCACCATCTTCATTTCCTCTTTAGTGTAACCGTTTTCCATGAACACATCTATATGAGGCAGCGCATTCAGGTCGATGGGGTAGGGATACGCCTTATGACTTGCTTCCTTGCCAGCACGCTCTTCCATCAATTGGTCCACCGCTTTTTTACCGGTGCCGGTTACTGCTTGGTAGGTAGCCACCACAATGCGTTTGAGGCGATAGCGGCGGTGCAGCGGATGCAGTGCCATCAACATCTGAATAGTAGAGCAATTGGGATTGGCTATGATTTTGTCCTCTTGGGTGAGCAGATGACCGTTGATTTCCGGTACAATCAGCTTTTTGTCCGGATGCATGCGCCAGGCAGAAGAGTTGTCGATAACGAAAGTGCCTACTTCTGCAAAGCGGGGCGCATATTCCAGTGAGGTGCTGCTGCCTGCCGAAAAAATGGCGATGTCTGGCTTTTGGGTTATGGCGTCTTCTACGCTCATGACGGTGTATTCCTGCCCGTTGAAGCTTATTTTTTTGCCTACTGAAGCTGGCGAAGCTACTGGCAGTAAAGTGGATACAGGAAAATGGCGCTCTTCGAGCACTCGAAGTATGGTGCCGCCTACTAAGCCGGTGGCACCTACCACTGCTACTTTCATAAAACTTTTCATTTTGAATGGTTGAATACTTACTAAACGTGCCTCAAAGATATAGATTGTAAGTAAAGTGCAAAGAAGAAAGAGACATGAGGGGTACATGGCTTCATTGACAAAAGTTCATTATCTTTCAAGCAACCAAGTACGGGTAAGCATGAAGCAAACGGTTGATTTATGGAAAAGCTGTTGGTGGGGCATTTTTTTCTGTCTGTGGGGAATTACTGGTTTAGCACCGGTTCAGGCTCAATATCTGATTGAACAAAGCGAGCGCTATACTCGCCTGCTTGAAATGGGCATTGGTGGCAATGCCTACATGGGCGACCTCAGCAGCCGTTATGACTTTTGGTCTCCGCACATGGCGATGGCTTTGCATTTCACCAAAAAAATGAGGTGGAACAGCTCCTTAAATTTGTTTGTAGGGTCACTACGCAGTGAGAACTATGCCTATCAAGCCCCCGAACCTTCGGTGCGTACGGTGAAGGCTTTCAATACCGTCTTTCAGAGTTTTCAATACCGTCTGTATTTTAATTTCATCCGCAGAAGATACTTTCAAGCTTATTTGCAGTTGGGGGCGGGGCTGTTGCGCTATGACCCGCGCGACTTGGAAGGAAATAGCTTGGCAGAACAAATCGATACGCGCGCCCCTGGGGAAGAATACGGTATGGTGACCCTTGTGTTTCCCTTTGGTGTCGGCATGCGCTACGTGTTTTTCAACGGCTGGGGGCTGCACACTGAATTGAGCTGGTGGAACCCCACTACCGATTACCTCGACAACATCGGCACGCTGGGCACACGTCCCGGCAACGATAACATGCTTACTTTTCGTTTTGGCTTGTGTGTGCCGCTAAAAAAAGAAACGGCTTTGAAGCTCTTGCCTTTGCCGCCGGTGAGCGAGCCGGTGTATGCCCGCTAAAGGCAAGCCGAGCATATCATAAAAACAGCCCGGAAATATTCCGGACTGTTAGTGAGCTATGCATTACACTATGAATAGTAGTTAGAGCCGTCCGATGATTTGGCGTGAGATGACCAACTTTTGTATTTCGGAAGTGCCTTCGCCTATGGTGCACAGTTTGGCATCCCTGTAAAATTTCTCTACCGGAAAGTCTTTCACATAGCCGTAGCCACCGAAAATTTGTACAGCTTCGTTGGCTACCCGTACAGCTACTTCCGAAGCATAGTACTTCGCCATGGCAGACTGTTTGGTAACAGGCAACTTGCGGTCTTTGAGTGAGGCAGCCTGATAAGTCAGCAATTTGGCTGCTTCTATTTCGGTTGCCATATCTGCCAGCTTAAACGCAATGGCTTGAAACTTGGCGATGGGTTGCCCGAATTGTTCGCGCTCTTTGGCATACTTCAAAGCGGCTTCGTAAGCCCCTTCGGCAATGCCTACCGACAGGGCAGCAATGGATATGCGTCCCCCATCGAGAATAGCCAGTGCCTGACGGAAACCGTCGCCTACCTGTCCGAGTATGTTCTCTTTGGGCACCCGGCAATTATCAAAGATAAGCTCGGCAGTCTCAGAAGCCCGCATGCCCAGTTTGTTTTCTTTTTTGCCTGCCATAAAACCGGGTGTACCCCGCTCTACAATAAAAGCGGTAGCATTGCCCGAAGTATTGGGGGCACCAGTGCGGGTCATCACTACGGCTACTTGTCCGCTGATGCCGTGGGTGATGAAGTTTTTGCTTCCGTTGATAACATAAAAATCGCCATCGGCAACGGCGGTAGTGCGCATGTTGCCAGCATCGGAGCCGGTGTTGGGCTCGGTCAAGCCCCAAGCACCTATCCATTCGCCCGAAGCCAGCTTGGGCAGGTATTTGCGTTTTTGCTCTTCGGTGCCAAACTGCAATATGTGGTTGGTGCAGAGCGAGTTGTGCGCTGCTACCGATAAGGCGATGGAAGGGTCCACTTTGGCAAGCTCTATGATAGCAGTTACATAGGCATCATAGCCCAAGCCAGCGCCGCCGTATGTTTCAGGTACTATGATGCCCATTAAGCCCAGCTCGCCCAGTTCGCGGAAAAGCTCTACGGGGAAGGTTTGGCTCTCGTCCCATTCCATGATATAAGGACGGATACGATGCTCGGCAAAGTCGCGTACGCTCTCGGCTATTTCTTTAAGCAGCCCCTCTTTTTCGGTGGTTATAACGGTCATGGTTTTTGTGCTTTTGGTGTAAAAATAGAAATATTTTTAGTTTTTTTAAAACTAAACAAAGATTGAAAAAGTTTGTTTTTCTTTCAGCATTCAATCAAAAGATAGAGGGCATGACATGCCTGCCTTTGTAAGGCGCTTTCTGGAAAGGTGCTTGTCTTTTCATTTGCGCAACTGCCCGAAATTTAGTTTTTTTGCAAAGCCTTTGATTTTATGCATGATTAAGATGTTTGTGAGCACACACACACTGCCCATTCTTTTGGCTATTATCCCCCCTGGGGGGGAAGAGTAATGTTTTTTGGCAAGCTGCTCACGACCCAAGGCGATTTATACAGAACCAACGCCTTCCTTTTCCATCGATTCATTGTCTTCATCTGTTCACATAAAAAAGCATTACAGTTATGCCATACCCAGAGTATAAAGGGCTTGATTTAGCCCATATCAACCGCGAAATACTTTCTTTTTGGAAATCGCATGCTACTTTCGAAAAATCGGTAAACCAAAGAGAAGGCAAGCCTTCGTTTGTCTTCTATGAAGGTCCTCCTTCAGCCAACGGCAAGCCGGGCATTCATCACGTGATGGCGCGCACCATCAAAGACATCTTTTGTCGTTACAAAACCCTGAAAGGTTATCAGGTAAAACGCAAAGCGGGCTGGGATACTCACGGCTTGCCTGTGGAGTTGCAAGTTGAAAAAGAGCTGGGCATCAAAAAAGAAGATATTGGCAAAAAGATATCCATAGCCGAATACAACCGTCATTGTCGCGAAACGGTGATGCAATATACTGACTTGTGGAATCGCCTCACCGAAGAAATGGGCTATTGGGTCGATTTGAACAATCCCTACGTTACTTACGACAACCAATACATAGAAACCCTTTGGTTTTTGCTTAAAGAGCTCTATAAGAAAGGGCTGCTATACAAGGGATATACCATTCAACCTTATTCGCCGGCTGCCGGAACAGGGCTTAGTTCGCACGAGCTGAATTATCCCGGTACCTATAAAGAAGTGAGCGATACTTCTGTGGTCGCTCAGTTCAAGGTGAAGCGCAGCGAGCTGTCAGCTTTTCTTTTCGATAAGCAAGATGAAGAAGTATTCTTTTTGGCATGGACCACTACCCCCTGGACCTTGCCTTCTAATATGGCACTGGCAGTGGGCGAAAACATCGACTACGTGAAAGTGCGCACGTTCAACCCTTATACTCACCGCCCAGTGTCGGTAATATTGGCTAAAGACCGTTTGCCTGCCTACTTCTCCAAGAAAGCCGAAGGCTTGGCTTTGAGCGACTACAAGCCGGGCGACAAGCTCATCCCTTATGAAATAGCCGGGCAATGGAAAGGCAAAGAATTCGAAGGCATCCGTTATGAGCAGCTCTTGCCTTTCTTGCAAAAAGAAGAATGGAACGAGCAAGCTTTCCGAGTCATCATTGGCGATTTCGTGAGTACCGAAGAAGGTACCGGCATTGTGCACGTTTCGCCTACTTTTGGTGCAGACGACGCCCGCGTAGCCAAACAAAACGCTGTGCCTGCTATGCTTGTGGAAGGCGAAGATGGCAACCTCACGCCTACTGTGGACAAAGAAGGTAAGTTTATTCGCCCCATAGGCGAAGCCATTTTGCAAAAAATGAAGACTTTGGGCATCAAGGCACACAAAGAATTTACCCCCGATGATTTCTATGTGAAAAACTATTTGGATGAAGATGAATCGCAGCCCGGCTATAAAAGCACCGATGTGATTCTATCTATTATTCTGAAGGAGGAAAATAAAGCATTTAAAGTAGAAAAATACGTACACAGCTATCCGCACTGTTGGCGTACGGGCAAGCCTGTTTTGTATTACCCCTTGGACTCGTGGTTTATACGCACCACTGCCCTTAAAGACCGCATGGTAGAACTAAACAAAACCATCAATTGGAAGCCTGCTTCTACTGGCGAAGGGCGCTTCGGCAACTGGCTGGAGAACCTCGTTGATTGGAACTTGTCGCGTTCGCGCTATTGGGGCACGCCCTTGCCCGTATGGCGTACCGAAGATGGCAGTGAAGAAAAGTGCATCGGTTCGTTGGAAGAGCTACGCGCCGAAATACAAAAAGCCAACGAGCGTTTGGGCTTGCAGCAATCTACCGATTTGCCCGACCTGCACCGTCCTTATGTAGATGAAATCATTTTGGTGTCGGACAGTGGCAAACCCATGCACCGTGAGCCAGACCTCGTCGACGTGTGGTTCGATTCGGGCGCTATGCCTTATGCTCAGTGGCATTATCCTTTTGAAAACCAAGAGGCATTCAAAAAATCCTTCCCTGCCGACTTCATCAGCGAGGGGGTGGACCAAACCCGCGGTTGGTTCTTTACCCTGCATGCCCTGGCAGTGATGCTCTTCGATAGCGTGGCTTTCAAAAATGTGGTTTCTACTGGCTTGGTACTTGACAAAAACGGCGATAAAATGTCGAAATCGAAGGGCAACGTGATAGACCCCTTCGAGACACTGGCTACCTACGGTGCCGATGCCACCCGCTGGTACATGGTGAGCAACGCGGCACCTTGGGAAAATCTACGCTTCGACCTTGCCGGTGTCGATGAAGTGAAGCGTAAGTTCTTCGGCACCCTCTACAATACCTATAGTTTCTTTGCCCTGTATGCCAACCTCGATGGCTTTACCTACAAGGAAGAAAGTATTCCTGTGGCGCAACGCCCCGAAAGCGACCGCTGGATTATCTCTCGCCTCAATACTTTGATTGCTACCGTAGAGCAAGCAATGGAGGACTACGAGCCCACCAAGGCTACCCGTGCCATCCAGCACTTCGTGATAGAAGACCTGAGCAACTGGTATGTGCGCTTGAACCGCAAACGCTTCTGGAAAGGCGAATACAACCAAGACAAAGTGGCGGCTTACCAAACCCTCTATGAGTGTCTAGTAACTATTGCCAAGCTGATTTCGCCTTTTGCACCCTTCTATGCCGAGCGCCTTTACAAAGACCTGAACGATACCACCAATAAGGAGCCTTTTGAGTCGGTGCATCTGGCAGACTTCCCGCAGTCGCTTACTGCTCTCATAGACCCCGATTTGGAAGAAAAGATGGATTTGGCACAGCGAATTTCTTCCCTTACGCATGCACTGCGCAAGCGTGAAAAAATCAAAGTGCGTCAGCCATTGCACCGTATTCTTATCCCAGTTCTGAACGACAGCATGCGCCGGCAAATAGAGGAAGTTGCCGATATCATCAAGGCAGAGGTGAACGTCAAAGACATAGAATTTGTAGATGACTCTTCCGGCATTTTGGTGAAAACAGTCAAGCCTAACTTCCGCCGGTTGGGACAAACATACAAGCAGCTGATGAAGCCCATTGCATCAGCCATTCAACAGTTTGGAGCCTCTGAAATCAAAGCACTGGAGCAGGCAGGCAGCTATACCATAGAAGTAGAAGGGCAGTCCATCACCCTCACCCAAGAGGACGTCATCATTGAGTCGAAAGACCTTGAAGGATGGTCGGTAGCTTCCGAACGTGGTTTAACAGTAGCTTTGGATACCCGTCTCGACGATGATTTGCTCATGGAGGGCATTGCCCGCGATGTGGTGAACCGCATTCAGAACCTGCGAAAAGACCTGCAGTTTGAGGTGCAGGATAAAATAGCCATTCGTGTGCAAAAACTCGATGAGCTGTTCAATCGTGCCATAGAGGTGCACAAGCCTTACATCATGCAGGAAACGCAAGCCCTGCAGCTTGAACTTGTAGATGACTTGCCCGATGCTCATGTATTTGATTTAGATGGGCGCGAGCTGCAGGTGTCTGTTTCGCTTGCCGAAGCCATGAAAGCCTGACCTTTGTCGTCATAATCATGTAAAAGGGCGTGGCGCAAGCCATGCCCTTATGTTTTTTTTTTTTTTGCCCTACCGAATGAACCGACAAAAGTTTGCCCGCTTTTTGCATAGCTATGAACCGGAAACGGCACAAAATCTTATTTTTGAAAATTACGTGCTCGCTTCAATCAGTACCACACACTAAACTAAAAGCAAACGGATGGCAATACTCATAGCAGACAGCGGAGGCACCAAAACGGATTGGGTGTATGTCCATGACGCACAGCAGATAAAAATAAAAACCCCCGGCTTGCATCCTTTTTATATGGACAGCACTGCCATGCAGCAGACAATAGAAGCCACTTTGTTGCCCGCTCTGGAGCCGTTGCCTTCGCCTGCAGCGATTTTTTTCTATGGGGCGGGGTGCAGCAGTCAAGAAAAGAAGCTACAAGTAACCAAAGCACTTGCTGCTGCCTTTCCAAAAGCGCATATAGAAGTGGAGCACGACATGCTGGGGGCTGCCCGTGCACTGTGGGGGCACCGCCAAGGAATTGCTGCCATTCTGGGAACGGGGGCTAATGTGTGCTTCTATGACGGACAATTCATCACGAACAACCCGCCCAGCTTGGGCTTTTGGCTGGGCGATGAGGGCAGTGGCGCTTATCTGGGGCGAGAGTGGGTAAAACATTATTTGCATGGAATGCTTCCTAATGCCCTGCAGGAAGCCTTTCGCATGCAATATGCCTTGCGTTTAGACGACGTCTTGCAGGCTGCTTATCACAGTGCGTACCCCAACCGTTATTTTGCGCAGTTTGTGCCTTTTCTTAAAGAGTATTGCACCGATGAGTATGTAGTCGCTTTTCTGCGACATGCTTTTGATTTGTTTTTTGAGCGCTACCTTTGTAAAATAGAAGATTACTATCTCTATCCGGCGGCTTTCACGGGCTCTGTAGCTTTCCATTTTCAAGAGCCTTTGCTTGCATCGGCACAATCTTTCGATGTGCAGGTGGTGCGTATAGAACAAAGCCCTTTGTCCGGCTTGTTAAAATATCATGGAGTGGTGTAAGTAAAAATATCATGAGCATAACAGAATCCCCTTCACATTACGACCATCTAGAGCAGATGAGCATCAGAGAACTGCTCGAGGGCATGAATCGCGAAGACCAAACCGTGCCTTTGGCAGTGGCGCAGGCTATCCCGCAGATAGAGGCAGCTGTTAAAGCCATTGTGCAGAAGATGAAAGCCGGCGGGCGTTTGTTTTACATTGGTGCCGGCACTAGTGGGCGTTTGGGCATTGTTGATGCTTCGGAATGCCCGCCTACCTTCGGCGTACCGCATGATTTGGTTATTGGCATCATTGCCGGCGGCGACCAAGCCATTCGCAAAGCAGTGGAGTTTGCCGAAGACGATGAGCAACAAGCCTGGAAAGACCTGCAGGCTTACGACATATCGCCGCGTGATGTAGTGGTAGGTTTGAGTGCTTCGGGGCGCACGCCCTATGTCGTAGGGGGCTTGCGTGAAGCTAAAAAAAGTGGTATAACGACCATTTGCATTACTTGCAATCCAGATACCGTTTTGGCTAAGATTGCTCAATATCCTATTGAGGTGATTGTGGGTCCCGAGTTTGTTACAGGCAGCACACGACTGAAGGCGGGCACTGCACAAAAGCTGGTGCTCAACATGATATCTACAGCTACTATGATTCAGCTGGGGCACGTGCGCGGCAACAAAATGGTGGACATGCAATTGGCTAATACGAAGCTGATAGACAGAGGATGTAAAATTATTATGGAAGAACTGGGACTTTCTTACACAGAGGCAAGAAATTTGCTCGAGCAGTACGGTAGTGTCCGTAAAGTAATTGAGAGTTTTAACGAATAAGCCCCATGAAAAAGCATATCCCCATTGCTGTCTTTTCTCTTCTGTTCGTTTGGTTGGTTGCTTGTCCGGTGTGGGCACAACAAGAACGCATAGAGCAGGTGCTGAGCTTGGGTTTGGAGGATGCCCAAAAAATTTTTGAAGCCTACAATGCCCCTTTGGGCAGAACCATTGGTTTTGCCATGAGCGATGGTTGGCACGAAACAGCACAACCCCTGAAGCGCTGGCAAACGAATTTTCGATTTGTGCAGTCTTCGGTCGTATATCCTGCTTACGAACAAAAGTACAACTTAATTGACCTGAACCTTAAAAATGCTGTGGTCATAGCGGGCGACAGCAGCGCACCTACTGCTATTGGCGAGCGCGGCGACTTGTCTATTCTACGCAATCGTTTGAATGATAGTTTGGTATTTCTACCAAAGGGCTTGGGGCTCATTTATAAGCAATATGCCTTTTTCCCTGCGGTTTATCCGCAATTTAATATAGGTTTGTTTCGCAATACAGAGCTGAGCGTGCGTTTTTTACCCAATGTAGTGCCGCTTATCACTCCTTTTGTAAGCGACATTCCCGAAAACATTAGCATGAGTTATTGGGGCGTGGGGCTCATGCATGATTTGAAACAGTGGATTCCTTCCATTGCTTTGGCACCTTTCAGCTTGTCAGTTTGGGGCAGTTATTCAAGTGCAAAAATGTCCTATCCGTTGAAATTGACTTCCTTAGGTCCCCAAGACCCTCGCAATCAGCTGCTGCGCTACGAAGTGAAAGCATATAGTTTAGGAGCGGTGGCTTCCAAAAAAATAGCTTTCTTGACAGTGTTTGGCGGACTGCAGTACGACAAAAGCATATCAACCAACCGTTTGGAAGGTACCTATAAAGTAGGCGAGGAGATAATAAGCAACCCCTTAGAACAAACCTACGAGGGGCAACGTATTGCTGGCAACTTAGGTGCTAAAATACGTTTCAAGCAAACATTTGTAATGGCAAGTGCTGTTTTTAGCCAATATACCACACTAAGCGTTGCCATTGGGTTTGGGAGTAATAACCCCTAAATACCCTTTTGTATGTTCCAAACCCAGTTAAGCGCTATCAAGCTTGTGATGACGAGCAAAACAAGTGGCTTGTGTAGCAGGCGCTCCATCGCCCTATAAAGACGGTAGGTGAAAGTGTCTTTTTTCATCAGGTCGTAAACCAAAAAAAAGGGGACAACCACAAGCCCGCTAATAGCCAGTATGCTGAATGGATTGTAGTAAAGTGCAAGCATCCAATCGCCACGCAAGGCAGCCAAGACGCCGCGAGTAGTGCCGCAACTGGGACAGGCAATGCCTAACAGACGCCGGCTCAAGCAAACACTTAGCTGCATGCTTTGGCTTCCGACCTGCCAATGCCAGCCTATCCATGCGTAAGCACTGATAAGCAGGAGACTTGTCGCTATGTAAAACTTCCTTTGCTTTTGAATACTTATCCGTTGTTTAAAGTTTTTTGGCAGTGCTTTTTTGCTTTTGTATGGTTTTGTCATTGCGATTTTTTGTAAAGAAATTTAAATCCACCCCTATGGGTATGCCAATTGTTTCTTTTTGGGCAAAGATAACCACGCAAGAGGCAACTTTAATTTAGGCAATATAGTGTACATAACAGCAAGCGCCTGGAAGATTTTTACAAAAGTTGTTCAGCCGGGATAGGCTGTCATTATTCCCGTCTATAGCATTTTCTTTTTTATACACACACACAAAAACAGCTTGGCGGAAAGTTGTGCGAATCAAAAGATTGTTCTAAATTTGGCAGTCTAAAATTGGGTACAATGGCAAAAACATCTAATAAAGACAAAGAAACCCCAAAAGGGAATGAATCTTTGGCGGAAGCATTGGTAGAAAACCCGGAGGTGGTGTTGAATGAAACCACCGATTTTTTGAAGAAAAACCGCAAACGTCTGACCATCGGGCTTGTTGCTCTTGTAGTCGTTGTAGGTGCCTTCATGGCATATCGCTATATGAAAACCACGCAGCAAGAAGATGCTTTGAATGAGTTGTTTGCTGCTGAGAAGTTTTTTGAGCTGGACTCTACGAGGTTAGTCATCGAGGGCAACGGCAACTATTTGGGGGCAGTAAAAGTAGCTGAGGAGTACCCGATGGCAGAAGTGAAAGATGCCGCGCATTTCTATGCCGGAGTGGCTTACCTCAAAGAAGGCAACTATGAGCAAGCTATTGCCGAGCTCAAGCAGTTCAAAGCCAAAGATGCCTTAGTACAAGCGCGTGCTTATGCTCTGCTGGGCGACGCATACGCCGAACTGAAGCAGTGGGACGAAGCGGTGGCAGCTTATGAAAAAGCAAGCAAACACAAGCCCAATCCTTATTTTACCCCCGTTTATTTGATGAAGCTGGCACTGGCATACGAACAGCAAGAAAACTGGGCAAAGGCAGTAGAAACTTATGACATTATCGTTAAGCGTTTCCCCAATGCCCAAGTAGTAAATGAAGCTAAGAAATACAAGGCGCGTGCAGAGCAACTGAGCTCTACGCCGTCTAAATAAAGCACGCATTCAATCGTTCGAAAACATACAGATGGGTAGAGCCTTCGGACTCTACCTTTTTTTGTTGAATCTCATACCTATTTCGAAAATATATGGCTACACAGCTGAAAAACCTAAGTGAATACAGTCAAAAAAACATCGGAGACATCAGCGGCAAACGTTTTGCTATTGTGGTTGCCGAGTGGAACGAGCAAGTAACCAGCAAGCTGCTGGAAGGAGCTTACCAAACGCTTTGCAAGCACGGTGCCAAAGAAGAAAACATTGTGGTGAAGAGCGTGCCCGGCAGCTATGAGCTGAGCTTAGGCGCGCAGTGGATGGCTCAGCGCCCTGATATCGACGCCGTCATATGCTTGGGCTGCATCATTCAAGGCGAAACCCGCCATTTCGACTTTATAGCACAAGCCGTAGCTATAGGACTTACCGAAGTGAGCTTGAAATGGAATAAGCCAGTGGTCTTTGGGGTGCTTACCCCCGACACCTTACAACAAGCCTTGGACCGCGCGGGCGGGAAACACGGAAACAAAGGCGACGAGGCTGCCATCGCGGCTATTAAAATGTTGGGATTTGAAGCAGGCAAATAAGCATTGGGCAATGCTCGATTTTTCACAGTACTAAATAAAATACACGGCTATGAAAGTATTGAAATTTGGAGGTACCTCGGTGGGCAGTGCCGAGCGCATGCGTTCGGTAGCTTCTATCGTTGCCCAAGAGCAAAAACCGGTCATGGTGGTGCTTTCGGCGATGTCGGGCGTTACCAATCATTTGGTAGAGCTGAGCAACGCACTCAAAGCTGGACATCTGGGCGCTGCCCGTCGCTTGCTTTCCGAAATAGAGGAGAAGCACAACAACACAGCTAAGGATTTGCTTGCTGGCAACTCGGCGCTTTTGCAAGAAGCCCTTGACTATGTTGCCGGTACTGTGCAGCTGATTACATCTTCTTTTGCCATGCCTTGGAGTATGGAGCTGGAGAAAATCCTGCTTGCACAAGGCGAATTGCTTTCTACGCACCTCTTCTATTTCTATACCCGCACACTTGACTGGGACAGTCGTCTGTTGTCGGCTCTTTCTTTTATGCGTATTGACGAGTACAACGAGCCCGACCTCAACTACATCCGTCGCCAGCTGTTGTCCTTGCTCGAAGACCACCCGGCACAGGTGTATATTACACAAGGTTATATTTGCCGCAACGCACAAGACCAAATAGACAACCTGCGCCGCGGTGGAAGCGACTATACCGCTTCTTTGGTTGGTGCCGCCATCGGAGCAGAAGAAATACAAATATGGACAGACATAGACGGTATGCACAACAACGACCCCCGCATTGTGCCCAATACCTTCCCGCTGCGTAAACTCTCTTTTGACGAAGCTGCCGAGCTGGCTTACTTTGGTGCCAAAATATTGCACCCGGCAAGTATTTTGCCTGCACAGCGCTATAAAATACCCGTCCGCTTGCTCAACACCATGCAGCCTACGGCGCCCGGTACGCTCATTACCGATGAGTCGGTTGAGCGAGACATTAAAGCCATTGCTGCCAAAGACGACATCATTGCCATCAAAATCAAATCGAGCCGCATGCTCTTGGCTTATGGTTTCCTGCGGCGTGTCTTTGAAGTATTTGAGCGCTACCGTACCCCCATTGACATGATTACCACTTCCGAAGTGGCTGTGTCTTTAACCATCGACAACGATACGCATTTGGATGAGATAGTAAAAGAACTGCAAGGCTTTGGACATGTGGAAGTGGACAAAGGGCAAACCATTATTTGCATTGTGGGAAACTTTGTCGCCGATAAGCCGGGCGTGGGCGTGGGCATTTTCGAAGCTCTGCGCAACATACCTTTACGTATGATTTCCTATGGAGGCAGTCCGCACAATATTTCCCTTTTGCTTGACACCCGCTATAAGAAAGAAGCGCTCTTGGCACTCAATGAGCGTTTGTTTAATACAGAACCTGCCCGGATATGAAACTTTATTGCCTGCGCCATACAACCATAGCAGACAAGTACAAGTCTTTGTGTTACGGGCAGAAAGACGTGCCTTTGGAGGAAACTCTCTTTGAAAAAGAATTGAAGAGCTTGCAGGCTTGGCTGCCTGCAGCTTTCGATGTGTTGCTCTACAGCCCCTTGCAGCGTTGTGCTCGCTTGGCAGAACGCTTGCCTGCTCGTCAAAAAATGGCAATACCCGCTTTGAAAGAGCTTTCTTTTGGCGAGTGGGAGGGGGTCTCTTGGAATGACATTCCCGAAGAAGCACTTACGGCATGGATGCAAGACTATGTGCACCGGCAGCCGCCCGGTGGTGAAAGCTACAAACAATTGTGCGAGCGTCTGCATACGGTCATAGATTATACCCTCGAGCTCAAGCAAGAAACTGTGGCATGGGTTACTCATGCCGGCTGCATGCGTGCCTTGCTGCATTTGCTGCTGCAAATACCTCTGCCTTTGACTTTCTTCACCAACTTGAACACCCCGGCAGTAGTCGTCTTTGAATGTAAGGACGGTGATTGGTTTCTTGACTGCTGGAATCCGCCTTTATAGCTTTCGTTTGCCTTTGTAAATATGAAGGCGTTGCGTTACTTTTGGCAAAAGCCTATGTTTCATTTCTAAACCTGTAAAGTGCTATGTCTGGAGTTATCCCTTGGCAAACAGTCAAAGAGTACGAAGATATTACCTATAAGAAGTGCAACGGTGTGGCGCGCATTGCTTTTAACCGCCCTAATGTGCGAAATGCTTTCCGCCCAAAGACTGTTTTTGAGCTTTACGATGCGCTCTTGGATGCACGCGAAGACACATCCATTGGCGTGGTGCTGCTTACCGGCGAAGGTCCTGCCGACGATGGCGTATATGCTTTCTGCAGTGGTGGAGACCAGCGGGTGAGAGGCAAAGAAGGGTATGTAGATGACAACGGCATGCCCCGGCTCAATATTCTGGAAGTGCAGCGTTTGATTCGTTTTATGCCCAAAGTGGTGATTGCCGTGGTGCCCGGATGGGCAGTAGGCGGCGGGCACAGTCTGCATGTGGTTTGTGACCTGACCATTGCCAGTAAAGAGCATGCCATCTTTAAACAAACCGATGCCGACGTAACCAGCTTTGACGGAGGTTATGGCTCTGCTTATTTGGCACGCATGGTAGGGCAGAAGAGGGCGCGTGAAATATTCTTCTTGGGGCGTAACTATTCGGCACAAGAAGCCTACGAAATGGGCATGGTGAATGCAGTAGTGCCTCATGACCAACTCGAACAGGTGGCTTATGAGTGGGCACAAGAGATATTGAAGAAAAGCCGCATTTCTATTCGCATGTTGAAGTTTGCTTTCAACTTGGTAGATGACGGTTTGGTAGGGCAGCAGGTCTTTGCCGGTGAGGCTACGCGCTTGGCTTATATGACAGAAGAAGCCAAAGAAGGACGTGATGCCTTCCTTGAAAAGCGCAAGCCCAACTTTGACCAGTTCCCTTGGATACCTTAAAAAAAGGAGGCTAAGCAAAAAAGCAAAGAGCAGTGTTTTTTCAAGCACTGCTCTCTTTTTTTGTTGTCAGAGAACTGCTAATAAGAAAGCAACATATCTTTTGAGGCTCAGGCTAACTTTTCGTCAATCCAACTGCCAAGAGCGCAAGCTACGCAAGGCGTCGTAGTCGGTCATGTCGAACTTGCAAGGAACAATAGACACATAGCCGTGTTCCAGTGCCCAAACGTCGGTATCGTCGCCGGTATCTTCGTTGATAAAGTCGCCTATGAGCCAGAAATAACGCCTCCCTGTGGGGTCATAACGCTCGTCGAAGTTTTCTTGCCAGCGGGCTTTGGCTTGTCGGCACCAACGGATGCCTTTGAGCGGTGCATGCTTGCTATGCGGAAAGTTTACATTCAGCGCTACATGCTTGGGAATTCCTTGCTCCAGCGCCTGACGCACTATCTTGCGAATCCAGTCAAAGGTGTGGCTGAAGTCGGCTTCATGCGAGTAGTCGCACAAAGAGAAGCCGATGGCAGGCAGCCCTTCGATGGCAGCTTCAATAGCTGCCGACATGGTGCCCGAATAAAGCACACTGACCGACGAGTTGCTGCCATGATTGATACCGCTCACTACTAAATCCGGTGTGCGGTCTTTCAGTACATAATGCTTGGCAAGCTTTACACAATCGGCTGGAGTGCCAGAGCATTCGTAGGCAAGCAAACCATCAAAAATATTTACTTTTTCGAGGCGCAGGGTGTCGCCCACAGTGATGGCGTGCCCCATGCCCGACTGCGGGCTGTCGGGAGCAACCACTACTACTTCGCCAAACTCACGCATCAGACTTACCAAGTGATGCAGCCCGGGGGCTGCTATGCCGTCGTCGTTGGAGACTAAAATTAAAGGACGTTTAAAACTCATTGATTTATCGTATGGCTTGGTTATAGTAATTCACTATTTTGATGAGGTCGGCAATGTCATCAGGATTTAGTTTGTTCTGCTTGATGAAATGATTGAGGCGCTCATCCATGCCCGGTAGAAAACGAGACAGCTCTTTTTTGTCGTTATAGAGGCGTATTTCACCATTTTCATATAAAAAGAAAGGCTCGAAGCGAGGGCGCCGCACGGCTACCGTTGGTCCTATGATGTAGGGACTGGTGGCAGTTACCATCTGGGTTACCAAGCGTTCGCGCGCCAAGAGGGTAACATAATTACCACTGGTCAACACCTCAAAAATAGTGGGACTTTTGTAGTTGCTGCTTGGATTTTTGGCATAAGGCAAGACTATAAACGGGCGTTTGCGCTTGTAGTAATCATCAAAAAACTCAAAATAAAGGATTTGCCGGGCACTGAAGGTTTGTACTATCCCTTCGTTTGTACTTAGCTGTACCACATCGTTTTCAAGGTTATAGCGCAGCTTGCCACGCAGTGTGTCTCCGTCATTATGAATCAAAAAACCTTGGTGCCAATGCTCTTCGGCAAAATAGTACTGAGCAGCTGCCTGAAAGGCGCTCAATAGCCCTATGCATGCCCAGAGCCCCACCCAAAGCTTATAAAGTTTTATTTTCTTCACTAAGAATTTCATGACCTAATTTGTCTCTTTTGGTCTGTAAGTACTTTTCATTGTGTGGATTGGGGGCTATTTCTATGGGTACACGCTCTACAATTTCCAAGCCATAGCCCATCAGACCGGCACGTTTTTTCGGGTTGTTCGAGATGAGCCGAATTTTATGTACCCCCAAGTCGCGCAAGATTTGGGCTCCTACGCCATAATCGCGTTGGTCGGGTTTAAAGCCTAAGTATTCATTGGCTTCTACGGTATCCAAACCTTGCTCTTGCAGTTTATACGCTTTTAGTTTGTTGAGTAAGCCAATGCCGCGTCCTTCTTGGTTCATGTACAAAATCACGCCTTTGCCTTCTTTTTCTACCATTTCCATAGCACGGTGCAGCTGAGGACCGCAGTCGCAGCGGCACGAGCCGAAAATATCGCCGGTTATGCAAGATGAGTGCACTCGTACCAATACGGGTTCGTCGGCTTCCCAGCGTCCTTTGATAAGTGCCAGGTGTAGGTCGCCAGTATCTACTTGACGATAAGCTATCAGGTCGAAATTGCCCCACTGCGTGGGTAGCTCCACACCTATTTCCCGCTTGATGAGCGAGTCTTTTTGCAGCCTGTAGGCTATCAGGTCTTGGATAGATACCAGCTTCATGCCAAACTTGTCGGCTATTTTACGCAGGTCGGGCAGACGTGCCATGCTGCCGTCGTCGTTCATGACTTCTATAAGTACACCGGCAGGGCGCAAACCTGCTAAACGAGCCAAGTCAACAGCGGCTTCGGTATGACCGGCACGGCGCAGCACGCCCCCATCGCGCGCTTTGAGTGGGTTGATGTGCCCCGGACGCCCAAAGTCCTCGGCTTTCATTTTGGGGTCGGCTAATGCGCGTATGGTCATAGCACGGTCATAAGCCGATACGCCGGTGGTACAGCCGTAGCCCAGCAGGTCAACCGTTACGGTAAAGGCAGTTTGATTGGGTGCAGTGCTTTTGCCTACCATCAAATCCAAATTCAACTCTTTACACCGCTCTTCGGTAAGTGCCACACACAAAACACCACGTCCCTCCTTAATCATGAAGTTCACCATCTCGGGGGTAACTTTTTCGGCTGCGCAAATAAAATCTCCCTCATTTTCACGGTCTTCGTCGTCCACTACTATGACTATTTCGCCACGTGCAATGGCTTCGATAGCCTCTTCTATGCTATCCAAACGAATGTTTTCTGCTTGTTCCATAGTAATCAAAGGTATGATTGGCAATTGTAAAACACCCAAAAAGGTTGTATAGTTTGAGAAAAAACTGCACCTTAGCCGTAAACTAATGCAAAGATACGCTTTTTATGGAAGCAATACACGCAACGACCGTCTTGGCTGTGAAGCACAACGGAAGTATAGCCATCGGCGCCGACGGGCAGGCTACTTTGGGTAATACTGTGCTCAAGTCGCATGTGAAAAAGGTGCGTAAGCTGCAAGAAGGGAAGGTGGTGGTTGGTTTTGCAGGCTCTACTGCCGATGCTTTTACTTTATTGGAGCGCTTTGAGGAAAAACTCAACAAGTACGGGGGTATCATGGAGCGGGCAGCCCTTGAATTGGCAAAAGATTGGCGTACCGACCGTTTTTTGCGTCGCCTTGAAGCCATGATGATTGCCATTTCAAAAGATGACATTTTAATTATTTCGGGTACGGGCGATGTGTTGCGCCCCGACGAAGAGGTGGCTGCCATCGGTTCGGGCAGTATGTATGCCCAGTCGGCGGCATTGGCACTGAAACGCCATGCCCCGCATCTGACCGCTCGCGAGATGGTCGAGGAGTCCTTACGTATAGCAGCGGATATTTGCATTTACACCAATCACAATTTTACTATAGAGGAACTTTCTGCATAAAAACATAGAACTATGGGAGAGATTAACAGCTTATTCTGGATTATTCTTCTGTTGATATCCTTTCAGCCGGTAATTAGCCGTAAGCTGCTGGAATCGGCGCGAGTTCGTTTTCTTGCTCGCCTTGAGCGCAAACGCAATTCGAAGGTCATTCTGCTTATCCATCGTCAGGAGAGCATGAGTTTTTTGGGCTTTCCGGTGGTGAAATTCATCTCGATGGAAGATTCCGAAGAGGTGTTGCGAGCACTGGAAATTACCCCTCCCGATAGGGACATAGATTTGGTACTGCACACACCCGGTGGGTTGGTGTTGGCAGCCACACAGATAGCGCGTGCCATCAGCCGGCGCAAAGGCAAGGTACGTGTGATAGTACCCCACTATGCCATGAGTGGCGGCACGCTCATTGCGTTGGCTGCTGATGAAATCATTATGTCGCCCAATGCTGTCTTGGGACCGTTAGACCCTCAATTGGGGGAATACCCTGCGCCGTCGCTCATACGTCTGAAGGCTATGAAAGATATCAATCAAATTGATGACAAGATGCTGATTTATGCCGATGTGGCAGAAAAGGCAACGGCACAACTGCAAGAAACCATCCGTGAGCTGCTTATTAAGAACTACCCCAGAGAAAAAGCAGATGAGTTGGCAAAGGTGTTGACAGAAGGTACTTGGACCCACGATTATCCTATCAACTTTGCCAAGGCACAGGCTTTGGGCTTGCGTGTGAGCGACCAGATTCCGGTGGAATTCATGCAATTGATGACGCTATATCCTCAGCCACTGCGTACGCGCAATGTAGAGTATTTGGAGCCGGTGCACAACAATCCTTTTTAAGCGGGGCAGGAAGAAAGAACGATACATAAACGTAAGCCGGTGCTTTCTTTACGAAAGCCCGGCTTTGCTTTTTTTAGCGGCTGATGAAGAGCAAAAGCCCATAGCCGATGACCATCAGCCAATCTTCATTACCGCTAAGGGCAGGAATGCGCACCCAGTCTTGTGCACAAGCCAAGCCTAAGCCAAAGACAAGGATGCTCATCAGCCGTAATAAGTTGCGTGTGTTTTTGTTCATAATGGTGTTTTTTTACTGAGTTTAAAAGCTATTTTCCACATTTTAAAAATAGAAAAAACAAAAAAGAGAGCTCAGAAAAGCCCTCTTTTTTTACGTATTTTCAGGAAAAGTAGCGAGCTTAACCGTTCATGGACAGCAAGAACTCACGGTTGTCCATGGTGCCACGCATGCGTTCCAGCAGAAACTCCATCGCTTCTACCGAGGTCATGTCGCTCATGTATTTGCGTAGTATCCATACCCGGTTGAGTTCTTCCTTGTCCATGAGCAGGTCTTCGCGGCGTGTGCCCGACGCCGGTATGTCTATTGCCGGGTAGATGCGACGATTGGCAAGTTTGCGGTCAAGCTGCAGTTCCATGTTGCCTGTGCCTTTGAATTCCTCAAAAATGACCTCGTCCATCTTAGAGCCGGTGTCAATGAGGGCGGTAGCTATGATGGTCAACGAGCCTCCGTTTTCCACATTGCGGGCGGCACCAAAGAAACGTTTCGGTTTGTGCAGCGCATTGGCATCGACCCCACCGGATAGAATCTTGCCAGACGAAGGGATGACGGTGTTGTAGGCACGCGCCAGACGGGTGATGGAGTCAAGTAAAATCACCACATCATGCCCACATTCTACCATGCGCTTGGCTTTTTCAAGCACAATTGAAGAGACTTTCACATGACGCTCAGCGGGTTCGTCGAAGGTTGAAGAAATGACCTCAGCACGTACGCTGCGTATCATGTCAGTTACTTCTTCGGGGCGCTCGTCAATGAGCAGTACAATTAAATATACTTCCGGATGGTTTTCGGCAATGGCGTTGGCTATTTGTTTAAGCAATACGGTTTTACCTGTTTTGGGCTGTGCCACTATTAAGCCGCGCTGTCCTTTGCCTATGGGGGCAAAGAGGTCCAGCAGACGGGTGGAGTAGAGGTTCGGCTTGGTGCTCAATTTCAGGCGTTCTTGCGGGAACAGCGGGGTGAGGTGCTCAAAAGCGATGCGGTCCCGTATTTCGTCGGTGCTTCGCCCGTTGACGCTGTTTATGCGCAGCAAAGCGAAATATTTTTCGCCGTCTTTTGGTGGACGTACCGGTCCTACCACGGTATCGCCGGTTTTCAGCCCAAATAGGCGTATTTGCGAGTGCGATACATACACGTCGTCTGGGCTGGGCAGGTAATTATAGTCTGCCGAGCGCAAGAAACCGTAACCTTCGGGTTGTATTTCTAAGACACCGGTGCATTCTACAATGCCTTCAAAGTCTTTGATGAGCTTGCGATAATAGCGCCGGTCTTTGACTGGTTCGGTGGGTTGGTTTGCTGTTTCGGTAGGCGAGGAGGTTTCTTTCTGTGTGTCTTGAGGCTGAGCTACAGGTGATGTATCTTCTTTCTTTTCGGGTGTTTCTTCTTCTTTTACCTCTTGGACACCATCGTTCTTGTCATATTTCTCTTGTAGGGTTTCTTCTTTTTCTCTCTCTTGGGCAGATGCCTCTTGCGTTGCTTCTGTTGTAGTTTCTACCACATTGGTTCTTTTGCGCAGGCGCCTTTTCTTTTCCTCGCTTTGGGTGCTTTTTTCTTGTTGCTCTTCGCTGTTGTTGCTGCTTTCCTCGTTGGTGTTGTCGGCGCCTTCTTTCACATTCTGACGTTTAAGCCGTGTTCTTCTTGTCGAGGTGCCGTTCTCTTTTTGAGTTTCGGGCTCTTCTTGCTTGGTAGCAGGCGGTTCGGTAGGTGTTTCTTTTGCAGGGGTAAGTCGGTAGAGTTCTTCTTCGGGAAGTACGGCTTGCTGGTCTAATATTTTGTAGATGAGCTCTTGCTTAGAGAGCTTCCTGTAATTGGAGAGCTTGAGTTGCTCGGCGATTTCCCTTAACTCAGAAAGCAACTTAATTTTTAAGTCTTCGATGGTGTACATACAGATTGGTTCATTTTTACTTTTCCTGAAATTCAAAAAATCCTTGTTTACTGCTGGTTTCGGTTCGAAACAAAGCCTGTGTTTTTTTGGGTTAAACAGAAGAAAAGCTATGAAAGCGAATGTCAAGACCGTTTGGTATCATATCGTATCGCGCTCGTCGTCTCTTGTGTACGAGCTGCAGTTTTTAAGTTTTGTGGTGCTTGTTGGCTTGTAAAATAGAGATTGTGAGTTGCAGGTGCCCGCAAATATAAAAAAGAAACAACGCCGGCAAAGCTTTCACCTTGGAAAATTTCACGCCTTTCTGCTGGCGAATTTAGCAAAAATGAATATTACGGACAAATAAACTACTTGAATCCTAATCATTTTTTTAATTTGCCGCAAGTTTTGTCGAAACAACATTAAGAAGCTTATGCTAACTATACAGCAAATAAGAGAAGAAAAAGAGCGAGTAGTTGTAGGCTTGCAAAAAAAGCGTATTGCGAATGCCGAGCAGTTGCTTGATGAGGTGCTTCGTTGCGATGCCGAACGTCGTCAGATACAAAAGCAGCACGATGATGTGCTTTCTGAGTCGAACCGAGTTGCCAAGTCTATTGGGCAGCTGATGCAAACTGGACAAAAGGAAGAAGCAGAGAAAGCCAAAGCACAAGCCAAACAGTTGAAAGAAGAAGCGCAACGCTTAGGAGAAGCCCTGCGCGAAGCCGAAAGAAGACTACAGCAACTGCTGGCTACCATTCCGAACGTGCCTCATGAGAGCGTTCCAGAAGGGGCATCTGCCGAAGACAACGAAATAGTGGAACAAAAGGGCGAAATCCCTGTGCTTCCCGAAAATGCATTGCCTCACTGGGAGCTTATCGTCAAATACGACATTATAGACTTTGAAACGGGCAGCAAAGTAACGGGCAGTGGCTTCCCCTTCTACAAAGGGAAAGGGGCAAAACTGCAGCGCGCTCTGTTGAATTTCTTCTTAGACCGTGCCGTAGAAGCCGGCTACACAGAGGTGCAACCGCCCGTTTTGGTCAATGAAGCTTCGGCATTTGGCACCGGGCAATTGCCCGATAAAGACGGACAAATGTACTACATCGAGCGCGACAAGCTGTATGTCATACCGACTGCCGAAGTGCCTATCACCAACATGTATCGCGACATGATTCTCAACGAAGACCAACTGCCCATTAAGCATGTGGGTTATACGCCTTGTTTTCGTCGTGAGGCAGGTACTTGGGGTGCCGATGTGCGTGGTTTGAACCGCCTGCACCAATTCGACAAGGTGGAAATCGTGCAAATCCGTAAGCCTGAAGAGTCCTACGAGGCACTCGAAGAGATGCGCCGCTATGTGCAGTCGCTTTTGGAAGCGCTGGAGCTGCCCTATCGGGTAGTCAAACTGTGTGGGGGAGATATGAGTTTTACTTCGGCGCTCACTTACGATATGGAAGTATTTGCAGCAGGTCAGAAAAAATGGCTGGAAGTGAGTTCGGTAAGTAACTTCGAATCCTATCAAGCGGCGCGCATGATGCTTCGTTATCGCACAGAGAACAAGAAAACCGAACTGCTGCATACTTTGAACGGGAGTGCTTTGGCATTTCCGCGTATAGTGGCAGCCCTCTTGGAAAACAACCAAACGCCGGAAGGAATACGCATACCCAAAGCGCTGCAGCCTTATACTGGATTCGATATTATCAACTAAACAAGGCGAAGCATCGTCAAGCCACAAGCAGCCACTAATATTTTCGAGGAGTGGCTGCTTGCTTTTTTATTATTTCAACAAATCGCGAAGTGCCTCTTCCAAATTGGTAAATTCATATTCGAAGCCGCTTTGTAGCAATTTTTCATTGCTCACACGGTTGCCGCCCAGCACCACGTTTGCCATTTCGCCCAGCAGCGTTTTCAACACAAAAGCGGGTACGCTGGGCAACCACAAGGGACGCCCCAGCACACGGGCAATGGCTCGTGTCATCTCTGCATTGGTTACCGGCTTGCCCTCTACGGCATTGAACACGCCTTCCATGGAGTTTTCCAAAACGTACATAAACAGGCGGCAAAGATCGCGTATGTGTATCCAAGAAAGGTATTGCTTGCCACTACCCAGCGGTGCGCCTACAAACCAACGCACCGGACGTGCCAGTTGGGGCAATGCGCCCCCCTCATTGCTTAGCACAATGCCAATACGCAGCGCCGCAGTAGGCACCAGTTCGCCTATGCGAAAGATTTCCTTTTCCCATGCCACCACCACCTGCGACAAAAAGTCGTTGCCCGGCGGGCTGTCTTCATGCAGAAGGCGGTCGCCGGTATCGAAGCCATAATAGCCCACCGCCGAAGCTGATACAAAGTGTTTCACACGGTGAGGATAGCTTTTCAAGGCTTCATATAGCAAAGCAGTGCTGCGGGTGCGACTCTCCAGAATCACTCGCTTACGCTCGGCAGTCCAAGGCTTGTCGGCAATGCCGGCACCTGCCAGATGAATGATATAATCACTTTCTTTTATCGCATTGGGGTCTATTTCCTCTTTTTCAACATTCCAGAGGTAGGTCTTGGCATGGGGCAGGGTTACCGGGCGCTGGCTCAATACAGCTATGCGATAAGGCATCTGTTCCTCTATGATTAAGCGGCGTAGATAAGAACCAACCAGACCAGTACCCCCGGTAATGAGTATTTGAGGTTTAGGATTCATCGAACAAACTGTTTTGCGCAGTAGGAGGTACTACACCCAAGTGTTTGTAAGCCAATGGGGTTGCCTGCCTTCCGCGTGCTGTGCGCTTGATATAACCCTCTTGTATAAGGAATGGTTCGTAAACTTCTTCGATAGTTTCGGCATCTTCGCCGCAGGCGGTGGCTATGGTGGAAATCCCTACCGGTCCCCCTTTGAATTTGTGAACAATGGTGGATAGGATTTTATTGTCCATCTCATCGAGCCCATTTTTATCTACATTCAGTGCCTGAAGTGCCATTTCAGCAATGGGCAAGGTAATAACGCCTTTGCCTTTTACTTGGGCAAAGTCTCGTGTGCGGCGCAGCAAGTTGTTGGCAATGCGTGGGGTGCCTCGGCTGCGACGGGCTATTTCCAGGGCAGCAGCTTCTTCTATGGGAATGTCCAACAAGCGTGCCGAGCGCATCACTATTTTTTGAAGGGTGGAGGCGTCGTAGTAGTTGAGGCGAGCAGTGATGCCAAAACGAGCACGCAGAGGCGAAGTGAGCAAGCCGGAGCGGGTGGTGGCGCCAATCAAAGTGAAGGGGTTGAGGCTGATTTGCACACTGCGTGCATTGGGACCCGTGTCCAACATAATATCGATGCAGTAATCTTCCATAGCAGAGTATAAATACTCCTCCACTACCGGGCTGAGGCGGTGAATTTCATCGATAAATAGTACGTCGTGGGGGTTCAGCTTGGTGAGCAAGCCGGCAAGGTCGCTGGGTTTGTCAAGCACTGGACCGGATGTAATGGTGAGATTTACCCCCAACTCATTGCTAATGATATTGGCTAAGGTGGTTTTGCCTAAGCCCGGCGGTCCATGAAGCAGCACATGGTCGAGCGCTTCACCTCGCTGCAAAGCAGCTTGCACAAATACACGCAGGTTTTCCACTATTTGGGGTTGCCCGGTAAAGTCTTCGAAGCTAAGCGGGCGCAAGGCGCGCTCTATTTCCAAATCCTTCGTGGACAGGTGCTCTTTCTCTGCCCTCAACAAATCATTTCTTCCCATAAGTCTTGTTGGTCAGCTACTCAAAGATACAAATTTATGGCTGCATTGAGCAGAAAGTGTAAATTTGCATCGCATCGCGAAGCATTGTGTTTATGAACCCCAGAGCGAAAAACATCCTCTATTCCCTCATCTTGCTGATTGCCATTGTGGGTGTTTACCATTACCGTGCCTACAAGAAAGAGCAACAACAGCTCGATGAAATACAGAACCTCTCTTCCGGTTGGTTTGAGTTGCGTGGAGCTGCACAAGGCACCACTTATCAAATCAAATATTACGATTCTTTGAAGCGGGACTTTCAACCTGCCATCGACTCCTTACTGCGGCAGTTTGACCTGGCATTGTCAACTTATGTACCTGCCTCGGAAATAAGCCGCTTCAATATCCTTGATTCTGGACGGCTATGCTATGAGTCGCCGTATTTTCTGCCGGTATTGCGCAAAAGCCAAGAGGTATATGAAGCTACGGCAGGGGCATTTGACCCTACCATTGCTCCTTTGGTGCGTGCTTATGGTTTTGCTCCGGGTGCTCCGCCCGAGCCACCAGCTGCTCCTGTGCTCGACTCCCTGCGCCGCTTGGTGGGCTTTTTCAATATAGGCTTCGATGATTCGTGTGTATGGAAAAAACGCAGCTTCGTGCAGCTCGATTTCAATGCCATAGCACAAGGTTACAGTGTAGATGTGCTGGCAGATTACCTGTTAGCGCAAGGAGTGCGCCATTTTATGATTGAGTTGGGAGGGGAGTTGCGTTGTGCCGGAAAAAATAAAGATGGAGAGCACTGGCGTATTGGCATCAAAGACCCCGTGCAGGCAGAAAAAGGCAAAAACGTAGCCTATGCCATCGTAGCACTTGACAACGAAGGCTTGGCTACTTCGGGGAACTATGAAAAGTTTTACATAAAGAACGGAAAAAAATATACACATACCATCGACCCGCTTACCGCCAAGCCTGTAAACCACAGTTTGTTGAGCGCTACGGTCATAGCCCCCGACGCCATGACTGCCGACGCTTATGCTACTGCTTTTATGGTGGTGGGCTTGGAGAAAGCGCGTCGTTTGTTGGAGCTTCACCCTGAATTGAAAGCCTATCTTATTTATGATGACCGGGGCACCTTGAAAGCCTTTGTATCGCCTGCTTTGAGGCAGCGTATTGTAGAAGTAAAACAAGAAAGCAAATAGACGCATGCAACTATCGAAAGAGTGGTATAAAGAATGGTTCAATACCCCTTTTTACCATATACTCTATAAACATCGCGACGAGCAGGAAGCCCGTGAGTTTATCCATAACTTGGCAAAAAAACTGCATTTTACTGCAGGGCAAAAAGCCCTGGACTTAGCTTGTGGGCGTGGACGTCATGCCCTGCATCTGTGGAATGAGGGCTTGGATGTGCTGGGGGTGGACCTTTCCAGACAAAACATTGCCTATGCCAAACAGCTGGAACGCCCTCGTTTGTGCTTTGCCGTTCACGATATGCGCTTGCCTTATGACTTCGAAGCTTTCGACTATGTGTTTAATCTCTTTACAAGTTTTGGCTATTTTGAATCGGACGATGAAAATTATCGCGTGGTGGATGCCATAGCCAAGAAGTTGAAACCGGGAGGGCAGGCTGTCATCGACTTTTTGAATCCGGTTTATGTTATGGCTCACCTCAAAGAGGAAGAAGAGAAACACGAAGAAGGCATTACCTTTTTCATTCGTCGATTGATTGACAATGGTTTTGTGGTAAAATGTATCCGTTTTCACTATGAAGGGCAAGACTTTGAGTTCTTCGAGCGGGTGCGCCTATTTTACCTCGATGACTTCCAGCAATTTTTCCGTAAAGCCGGCTTAAGTCTTCAAAACGTATGGGGCGACTATGCGCTTTCTGATTACGAAGAGAAAAGCTCGCCGCGCATGGTTATGCACCTGAAAAAATAGTTGGCATAAATATTGCCGCAGAACAAGAAAAAGCGTATTTTGTACGCAATATATTGTTATACATGCTTCTTTATTGCTTTTCATGGCTTGCCATAACGAAAAAGACACGCTGACTTCCCCCCAATGGATACTCGATGCTGAGCGTCTGGCTGCCTTCTATGAATCGCTGCTTGCGCTCAAAAAGAAGCATTTAGCCTGCCAATATCCCGGCAAGTCGGAACAAATGAAAGCACCTATGGTTGTAGGGGATTATCATCGCGGGATGGATAGTATCTTATTCATAAGCCCTGATGGTGGCGGCAAATGGCAAGAAGCCGGCAAATGGCAGCTCGATAAAAAACAACTGCTGATAGGCAAAGATTCTTTGCCTATAAAAGCTATCAGCTCGGAGAAGTTTTTTGCTATTTGGAATTCTCTTCCCAAGCAAAAAAACAGCAGGCAGTAAAATTAATTCTCTTGTCCTTCCGTTAACTTATTCAATACAAACTTTCAATTTTAATTTCAAGATTTATGAGAAAATCACTTTTGTACATGTTCTTTTTGCTGGCATCACTTTTCTTTACTGCCTGCAAGCCTTCTGACCCCAAAACCTTGATTTCTTCGCATACATGGACTTTCGATGCCGAAGCTATGAAGGAAGAAATGCTGAAGAACGTAACAGAAGAGGAAAAGCAAATAATGGAAAGCATGTGGCCCATGATGGTACAAACCATAAAAACTTACCGTATCTCTTACAATGCCGATGGAACCTATGAAGTAAAAGCCCCCATGGGCAAAGAAGAAGGCACTTGGGAGTTGGTGGGCGACAATGTGTTGCGCCAAACCGCTTCAATAGAAGGGGCAAAGGCGTTGGAACCCTTGGACTTTACCATTGAGGAAATCAATGCAAACAAGTTGGTGCTGGCAAGAGAAGCAGAACAAGGGAAAAAGATTCGTATGGTGCTGGTGCCTGCTTCCAGTAGCGAAACAGAACAGAATGCCGAATAATAAAACTTTGACTTGACAAATAACAAATACAATGAGAACAGTAAGTAAAGTAGCCGTAGTGTTGATGCTCGCTCTTGCCGGACTAAGCAGTTTCACACTTGACAATCCCCGCAAGTATTTGATTAAAAAGTGGATGATTGACAAAGAGTGGCTTAGCCAAAGGTTAGATGAGCAAATAGCAAAACTTGCCAAAGAAGACCCCGAGCAAGCTGAACAGATTAAAGCCCAAAAGGAACTTATGCTTCAGATTTTGGGCGTTATGACTATAAATTTCCGGGCAGACGGGACCGGTGAAACTACCTCTATACAAGGTGTGGTGGAGTTTGAGTGGACTCTTTCCAAAGACGGCACTCAGCTGACATTAAAAGATAAAGGAGCAAGCGACGCAGGCGAGACCATTCCGGTGAAAATCTCGGAAAATCGCTTGGTAATGGGCAATGACGACGATAGCATCGTTTTCATTCCCTATCGAGGAGAGGAATAAAACGCAGCAAAAAAGCTAAAATAGTAGCATGTAAGGGCAGGAGGCATTCAAAGCTTCCTTGCCTTTATTTTTTGAACCAAATAGCGGCGCCAAGTGCCTTTTAAGTAATTATATTTTAAGGTGCTGCGCAAAGCAAGCCACCAATAAGCATTCATTTCTACAGCAAAGGAAGGCTGCATATAACAGTTGATGGCACATCCTTTGCATGCATTGAGGCGTCCTTCTAAAGCTACCCATTTTTGTACTTCCGGGCTGTTGTACAAATCGAATAAATTGTTCCGGATAGGGAAGCGTGCGGCACTCAAATGATAACAGGGGACAATCAACTCATTGTCGGGTGAAATAACCAAAGTGCTGCTGCCAGCTTTGCATACAGGGCGCTGTGGGTCATTCCCCCCCTGTTCACGCAATTTTAAAAAAGCCTCATTCAGATATACCCACGGTTTTTTAGCCCATTTGCGAAGGAGCATCAGGCTTTCTTTGCTGAGCGCCTCGCCTACGTCGTTGTAGTGAAACACTGGGTTGATGATTAACACCAAACGATGAGGAAGGCATATCTTTTCCCAGATACTTTGAATGTGTTGAATGTTGTGATTCGTTGCCGTGAATAGAATATCGGGTCTTTCACCTAACTCAAGAGCTATCTCTATAGAACGCATCACATGGTCGAAGCAATGCACACCGCGGATGGCATTGTGTGTGTCTGCATCGGCGCCATCCAGCGAAAAGTGGAGCATATCTATTTTCCCGCGCAGTGCTTCGGCATACTTCGGGTAAAGCAAAGCGTTGGTAGTAACGGTAGTAATGAACCCCAGCTTTTGTGCATACTCCAGAAAGACGGGCAGTTCGCGGTGTAAGAGTGGCTCACCGCCAGTGAAATCGATGATTTCAACTCCCAACCGCCGGGCATCTTTTAGGTTCTTAAATACAGCTTCGCGCTGCACGTAGGGCGAGGGACGCTCCCATATATCGCAAAAACTGCAACGTGCATTGCAACGATAAGTAAGGTAGTAATTACACAAAACCGGGTGACGTACAAGTCTCATAGGCTACCGTCCAATGAACAGCCAATTTACGAAACTGACAAAAACTCAGCTTGGGTAATCCCTATTTTGTGCCCAATTGATTCAACAGGTTGTATAAATCAAAACTAAGTGCTCTTAATGTAAAAAGGCATGTCTTGAGCCTTTTGCCTTCTTCAGTCTTTTTACTTCTTCAGAGAGACAATCCCTTCCGACAACTTATATATTTGGCAGAAATAATAGGAATGCCCAATGTTCACTATGAAGTCCCATCACATGGAGCGACATAAAGTCAAAAAATGTGTTGACTGACTTCCCTACGAATGCATCGGTCTTTTCAAAATCTTCATTTTTGTCTTCCAACCAGTAATAGACAATCATGGAAGTGTCTAAAGTAAAAAAATCGCAGACACAGGCGTCCATGTTTAAAAGCGGAAAGCCTCTAAGCAGGCTTTGAGATAAATCTTGTATTTCAAATAAACTTTACTATTGGCATTCAATGCTTTTTCAAAGAAATAAAAGGAGCGAAAAGGTTATCGTATAGGCGCTGACCTTTTCGCGAAGAGACACAAGCTGCCAGCAGTAAAATGAGATTATAGTTGCATTTCTTTGCTTTTGATATGAATAGCCAGCTCCTCCAAAAAGCGGTCTATGAACCCTTGTCGCACGTGAGGCATTACTACAATTTTCCACCATTTAGGTGCCCGCTGATAGCTGTCGGCTACCAGAAAATATTTTTGAGCCAAGGCGACGGGCACGTACTCTGCTCTGATAGCTACTATGTTAATATTGGGGTGTCTGTAATATTTCACACCCAGTTCATCCAAAGAAGCACAAAGGTCATCGGTGCGGTATAGTAGCTCCTCCATTTTTGCTTTCCATCCTTCCGAGCCATAGCGGCGTAGTATCATCCATACAGCCACAGCATTGGCACCCGAGCGGCTGCCACAAAGCGTATAATCCAAGCCCGGAATATACTGCGCTTGTGGGGTTACCACATAATCAAAATAACCTTTACGAATCATGAAAATTCCTGTGCCATAAGGGGCTTGCAGCATCTTGTGTCCGTCAGTGGCAATAGAAGTAACATGAGGGTTTTTGAAAGAATACAAAGGGTCGCGGTTCACAAAAGGAAATATAAAACCACCAAAGGCACCATCTATATGTAATTTAAACGGCAGCTTGTGTTTTACAAAAAAGTCTGTGTACACATTCACGGGATCTACCGAACCAAACATGGTAGTGGAAAGGTTCGAAATGATGATAAAGTAGCGAACCCCTTGCTCATTAGCCTCTGTTATCTTGGCTTCCAAAGCCTCTTGCTGAATCAACCGGCTACTTTCCTCTACTGGAATAATAATAGAGGGCAATCCTAAAAGGTTGGCTGCTTTGGGAATGGAGTAGTGAGTGTCATCCGAATAAACAACCCCAATTTCGTGAGGTGCAGCACCAAACTCTTTCTGAAAATAATTACGGTAAATCCACACAGCTTGTATATTGGCTTCAGTTCCGCCACTGGCTATATAGCCATCCTGTTGTTTGGGTTCCCCTTGAAACACCTGTTCCGATACAATTTCTATTAGCTCCCGTTCAATAGCTTGAGTCCCTTTGAATATCTTCAGCGACCGCCCATTGTCGAGTGTATGTACTCCTATATGATTAGGATTGGCTATCAAGGTTTGCATAAAAGGGGCATTCTCGAGGAAAGGTGCATCGGGGTAGAACTCCTCCTCATCTAAATAGGTAGCTGGTACACCCAATATCGGATATTCGTTATAATTGATGTTCTCCTTGAGCGCTTGCAGTATGCGCTCTTTGATACGATGGTGTGTATATCTTTCCCAATACATGGTAAATGTCGATTTGTTTTTGCACGGCAAAATAAAGCTTTTTAAAGGAAAGTCCGATGAGTAAAGTCATTGATGTGTATGTTTAATGTTTTGATTTACAGTTAATTGTAGATTTACCAAAAAATTTTTTCTTTCAAACTCTTGCACAGAATATTGAGGCATTCTACCTTTGCAGTCGCAAATGAGGGGAAGGGGGCAGCAGCAGGCAGCCCGG
>NZ_JAASRN010000008.1 GCF_011761635.1 Thermonema lapsum | reverse complement strand
CCTCGCAAAAGCGGATGCAAATCTAAATACTTTTTTCTTCCCCTCCAAATTCTTGCCTCACTTTTTTTCGAACCGGGCTGCCTGCTGCTGCCCCCCTTCCCCTCATTTGCGACTGCAAAGGTAGAATGCCTCAATATTCTGTGCAAGCGTTTGAAAGAAAAAATTTTTGGATAAATAACAAATTATTGATTGTCAAGTCATTAAAAATGACTAAAAATCAATCACTATACATTCAGTACGACGGTTCAGCTGTCTGCCTTCCTCTGTGTCGTTGGAAGCTATAGGGCGCGACTCGCCATAACCCACTGCCTTTAAGCGGTGAGGTGCGATGCCATTTTCCACTATGTAGTCCACTACGGCTTGTGCCCGCCTATTGGAGAGGTCTAAATTTTTTTCCTCTGTGCCTATGGCATCGGTATGTCCTGCAATTTCGAGCTTCAAAGAAGGATGGTGGCGCAACAACTCTACCAAGCGCTTCAACTCCTGGATAGACTCAGGGCGCAAATCTGCTTTATCGAAGTCAAAAAACACCATCAGGTTGATTTTTGCCCCTTTGCGCAGTGGCTGAAGTGGAATGGTGCGCTCAATGACTTGATATTGCTGACTTTCAGGTATTTCAAAATACTCGCTATGAAACAAATAGCCTTCTTTTTCTGCGGTAATTAAATAACGTTGCCCTGCCCGCATCACTGACTCAAAAACTCCAAGTGGATTGTTTGTTTGAAACTCATCTTCCAAGCGGTCTTCATTTAAATTGAAGAGCTCCACTTTGGCTTGCAGTTTTTGCCCACTCAAGCCATCGATGACCGTCCCTTTCAACACCACCACCGGAGGTAACCCTTTTTGACTGGACAACTCGACCTTTTGAAGGTTCACTTGAATATTAGCCTTCAGGTTTTGATTTTGCTTTTTGATGCGTTCAAGAGAAGGCATCTTGATAGTGTAAATATCTTTCTCGCCATAGCCGCCTTCTTTGGCAGAAGCATAGTAGCCAGTTTTGTTGTCGGCAGAAAGGACAAAGTAAATATCATCGTCTGCGGTATTGATAGGGTAACCCAAGTTAACGGGGGTGGTCCATGCACCATTTTTATAGGTACTCATAAAGATATCAAAGCCGCCCATGGAAGTATGCCCCTGTGAACTGAAGTACAGTGTGGAATCGTCGTGGATAAAGGGAGCATCTTCGTCGTAAGGTGTGTTTATCTTGGAGCCAAGATTGATAGCCGGTCCCCAAGTGCCATCGCTTTGCAGGTGGCTACGGTAGATATCCAAACCACCGTAGCCGCCAGGGCGGTCGCTCGAAAAATAGATAGTTTTGCCGTCGGCTGTAATACTTATAGACGGTTCTCTATACTTGGTATTGATATTTTTGCCTAAATCTACTGGTTCAGACCAAGAGCCGTCTGCTTTTTTTCGAGACATGTAGATGTCGCCAGTTCCTTTTTGTCCAGACTTATAGATAAAAAGCGTGTTGCCATCGGGAGAAAGCGCAATACAGGCGTCATGCGAATTGGTATTGATAGGCGGCGGAAGCTTTTCGGGCGTCGTCCACTGCCCGTCTTTTTTGTAGGATACATAGATGTCTTCGTAATAATGCCCGTCAGTGGGGTCTATGCCTCCGCCAGTGGTGTTGTCGCGGCGCGAGGTGAATATAAGTTCCGACTCATCGGCAGAAATGACGGGCACATAGTCTGGAAAGCGAGAATTGATAACCGGACCGATGTTCTCTATTTTTACAGGCATCGGGTCTTGCATGTATTGTATGCCGTAGTTGCATTCGAGTATTTTTTTCTGTACTACCCGTTGACGTTCGGCGTTTTTTTGGGCTTCTTGCGTTTTCAAGTACTGCTCATACAAAAAAAGAGCTTCTTTGAATTTGTGATTGTATTGGTAGGCTTGTGCCAGATAAAAAGACAAAGACTCTTTATAGTCTGGGCGACGCTCGTACAACTCTTTCAAATAGGGCAGTGCCAAATCTTTATTGGAGGTGTTGAGGTAACATAAGCCTATGCGGAACAACAAGTGGTTTTTTTGTTCTTCGTCCAGCTCTTGCGAGTGTTGTATCAGATTCAAGTATTTGGGCAGCGCCGCAGTGTATTCCCCGTAGGCAAAATCTTCATCTGCTTCTTTCAGCAGGCGCTTCACCGATTGCGCTTGCAAGGAAGCGACTCCAAACAGAAAGGCTATAAGTATGCAAACAAGCTTCTTCATGGTGTTGATACATGGAAGTCAGGCTACAAATTAACAATTTTATTTTAGACTTTCTGAAAAATTTACACCAAACTTAAACGGCAAGACGAAAAGGGCAAGTTGGACATACCTGCCCTTTTGTTGTCATTACTTCAAGCTGCAGCCGCTTACTTTTCAACCAGTGATAGGCTGCGTTCAATAAATTCATGCAATGGCTTGCCTTGTAATTGCCCCTGCGACAGCAATGCCAAATCATAGGCATGACGCAAAAGTAGCTTGCGACGGTCGTTGTCAGTTTCTTGCAACACTTTTTGTATGAAGACATGATTGCCGTTGATGATAATCTGCCAGTCAGAGGGCAGATGCTTGATGGTTTGCCCTTGCAGTTGCGACATTTCTTTCATCCGACGAAGGAATTCGGGGAGTACAATTACTATAGGCAAATCGTGCATGGAAAGCGCCTCTACTTTGACAATCAGCTTGTCATCGTTCAGCGTGTCTTTCAGCAGTTTGATGATATTTTCCTCCTCTTCTTTGGTCAATGCATGCGAGGCAGTGCTGTCTTCTTTTTCAATAAGCTTTTCTGCTGAGTCGGCATCCACACGTTTGAAGCGGAAGTTGTCCAGTTTCATTTCCAATCGTTGAATGAAGTGGGCATCCAGAATGCCGTCCAAGAGCAGCACATCGTAGCCACGTTTCCGGGCTGCCTCTATGTAAGTATATTGCTTGTCGGTATCTTGGGCGTAGAGTACCACCACCACTCCGTGCTTATCTTTTTGCACGGTTTCTATCTTGCTCTTGTACTCGTCAATGGTAAAGTATTGCCCTTCTGTGTTTTTAAGCAAACAGAATTGCTGCGCCTTCTCAAAAAACTTATCGTCGGTAATCATGCCGTATTTTACGAAGAGCCCAAGTCCCTCCCACTTCTCTTCAAAGGCTTTGCGGTCTTTATGGAAGAGCTCCTGCAGCTTTTCAGCTACTTTTTTGGTAATGTACTGATTGATTTTACGCACGTTACTGTCTGACTGCAGATAGCTGCGCGATACGTTGAGCGGGATGTCGGGCGAGTCGATGACACCATGCAGCAGCATCAAAAACTCGGGCACGATGTCACGCACCTCATCGGTAATGAATACCTGACGGGAATAGAGCTGAATACGGCTCTTTTGCATATCGAACTGGTTGGTGATTTTGGGAAAATACAGCACCCCCGTCAAGGTAAAGGGATAATCTACATTCAGGTGTATCCAAAAAAGCGGGTCTTCTGCAAAAGGGAAGAGTTGTTTGTAGAAGTTTAGGTAATCCTCGTCTTTCAGCTCTTGGGGCGGTTTCACCCAAATGGGCTTGGTGTCGTTGATTTGTTTTCCATCGAACCACACGGGCACAGGCAGAAAACGGGCATACTTTTCGAGGATTTCCTGAATACGGAATTTATTCAAAAACTCTTCGCCTTCTTTACCTATATGCAAGATAACTTCGGTGCCGCGCTCTTGCTTTTGAGCTTCTTCTATCTCGAAGCGGGTATCGCCGGCGCAAGACCATTTCACAGCAGGCGCATCTTCGCGAAAAGACTTGGTAACCAGTTCTACCTTATCGGCAACCATAAAGGCAGAGTAAAATCCCAAACCAAACTTACCGATGATGTCGCTGCCTGCTTCTTTGTATCGCTGTACGAATTCGGCTGCCCCCGAAAAAGCCACTTGATTGATGTATTTTTTCACTTCTTCGAGGGTCATGCCTATGCCATTGTCTTTTACTATGATTTTTTTCCCTTCTTTGTCAAGAACAACTTCTACTTTCAGTTCGCCCACTTCTCCTTGAAACTCACCAACCGATGCCAGTCGTTTTAGTTTTTGGCAGGCATCTACGCCATTCGATACCAATTCCCGCAGAAATATTTCGTGGTCGGCATAAAGAAATTTCTTGATAATAGGAAAAATATTTTCCGTACTTACCTGAATGTGTCCCTGTTCTTTTACCTCTGCCATAGTACTTGCATTTTGATTTGGTCTCTGGCTCTGTTGCAAGCAAAGGGCGTTCCATCTGCAACAGGCTGACATTCTGTCATATTTACTCCTTGGCTTGATTATTTTGTATATTTTGGCTTGCTTTTTTGTTAAAAACCCCAAAAACAATAAGCTGCATGAAGCAGGAAGAGCGATACCAAAAAATATTGGAATACTTTCAGAGAACACAGCCCGATGCTCAAACCGAACTACAGTACGAAAATCCCTATCAATTGCTGGTAGCCGTGATTTTAAGTGCTCAATGTACCGATGAGCGCGTAAACAAAGTAACCCCCGCACTTTTTGAGCACTACCCTACCCCACAAGATTTAGCACAAGCCAAAGTAGAAGAGGTATATGAGTTAATAAAAAGCATTTCCTATCCTAACAACAAAGCCAAACACTTGGTAAGCATGGCAAAGATGCTGGTAGAGCAGTATAACGGGCAAGTGCCCAACGATATGAAAGAGCTGATAAAGTTGCCTGGTGTGGGGCGCAAAACTGCCAACGTCATTTTGTCGGTCATTTATGACCAACCCGCTATGGCAGTCGATACCCATGTATTCCGTGTATCTAAACGCATCGGTTTGGTAAACGAAAATGCCAAGACCCCTTTAGAAGTAGAACAAGAGCTGGTGAAACACATACCCCAATCGCTCATTGCACGGGCACACCACTGGCTTATCTTGCATGGGCGTTATGTATGTTTGGCACGCAAACCTAAATGCAATGAGTGCGGCATACGCGCCTACTGTCTCCATTATGAAAAGCGAGTAGCTCCATTTGAAAATCCAGAATAAACGTCTCTTGCCGTGGCTATCGACTGGCTTACGCTCATTTCCCAAAGTATTACAGGCGGTCTTGTGGGTTATTATACCAACGACCTGGCTATAGATATGCTCTTCCGTAAGCGCTTCGGCTTGGGCGGTATTGTACTTAAGACCCATCGCGAGTTTGTGAAGAATATCAGCCAGCTGGTAGAAGAAGACATCATTACCCACCAAGCAATAGGTGCCGCTTTCGACACGCCCCAATTTCGTAGCGAGCTACAAAAGACCATAAGGCAACTTTTGGAACAAGAAATACCAGCATGGATAAACCAAACCCCACGCTTAAACGAAGTACCTGACCTACACATAGCCGTTGAACACATCCTTTTTGACCTAGAACCTGCCATAGAGCTGGCACTCAAACGTATATTCCCGGAAGTAAGCCGTCATCTGGAGCTTTCTACACTCATCAGTGAGCGTCAGGTCAAGCACATGGGGCAACAGCTTGCCGCCATCCTGCAACGTATTCTGGCTAAGCACGAAAACGACACCGAATGGCTCGAGTATGTTTTTACTTCGGCACCCAACGGCATCTTGCATTTGCCGCTCGAAGAGCTGATTCAAAAAGAAATTGTGGCAGAATGGATAGCTGTGTTACGCCAACCGCTTCTGTTCGTGCCGGGCGAACTACGCTACAACTTCTCCAATGCGCTTGAAGAGAGTCTGAGGCAAATAGTAGCTACTTTGCTGCCCCCCAAGACGGTAGAAACGCTGGTCTATCGTTTGGGCGAAGAGCGCATAGCCGATTATATCAGCGAAGAGGAATTTGATGCTCTGTTCAAAGTAGTACGTAACAAGACCCTCCATTTGCTGCACCAGTCCACCGGCAAACGTATTCTCGAAACATTTTTAAAACTTCTTTATGGGCAACTGCTTAAAGTAGATACCACCCTCTTTGAATTGCTAAGTGAGCGCTTGGGCGCACACTTCCAGCAATTTTTATTACAACGCTTGCCCGGTGTGCTCGAAAAACTCATTGCCTTCATTCAAAATGAAAAGTACCTCATCGATGAACTGATTGACGAGACCTTCCGCCGCAATACCCAAACACTCCTTCAAGAGTGGCTCATCGATTTGTTTGTAGGCAGTGTGAGTGCCGAAACGAAGATAGTGGACAAAATCATTCACTATCTCGAAACGTACGATGCCCAAACGCTCGCCCAAGAAGGCGCCAGCTATTTACTCGACTACCTCCAAAAAAACAGCATAGGTAACATTGTAGCGCGTATCCCTAAACACCGCTTTGTAGAGGTGTTGACGCCGCTTGTACAAAAAGGAATTGCCGAAGAGCTAGAAAAACTGCAAAGCAAGCAACTCTATGCCTACTTAAAAGAGCCTTTGCGCAAATGGCTTCCGCTCAAAGAACTTGCCCCGGAAATAGGGCGTCAGGTGCAAAAGCAGCTGCCCCAATACATCCACAGCCTACTGACCAACGAAGCCTTTGAATCTCAATGGCAACAGCTGATAGAGCAGTTGTCGGTCAATCAGCTGTTGAAAAAACCGCTTGCCGCCCTGCTCGCAGAAACACAACAAGCACAGCTCATAGAAGACCTTGCACGATGGTGGTATAAAAGCATTCATTCACCACAACTTGCCTTCGACATAGAGCAGGCTCTTTTGGCAGAAATAAAAAAACGCAACCTTGAAACACTCATTCCCACAAAGCAATGGCTGCAATGGCTGCCCTCCTTGAGCCGCCAAACTACAGCTTTGCTGCGCACAGAATATGAAAAGATAGCCAATCAGCCGCTGCTGCCACTTTACAAACGTATTCAAAAAAACGAGGCAGTCGTGGATAGCCTCACCACCCGCACCCGCCAAGTCTTGGTCAACAATGCCGAACCGCTGCTTAAAGGGCGTATTGAAGAGCTGGTGCGTGGCAACCTCAGCAAGCTGCCCCCTGAGCGCATACGCGACATGGTAGAGCAGTTCATGGGCAAAGAAGTAAAACCCATCACCCGTTTGGGGGCTTTGTTGGGCGGCATGGCTGGTGCCGGTTTATATGCCTTACCCACCCTTCCGAACTGGGGGGGACAAATGGCATTGTCAGCGATTGCTTACGGCATTACCGGATACGGCACCAACTGGCTTGCCCTGAAAATGATATTTCGCCCCTACCGCCCCTATCACATAGGCAAACAACAGCTGCCTTTTACGCCCGGTGTCATTGCCAAAAACCAAGCCCGCTTTGCCGAGAACATGGGGCGCTTTGTAGGCGAACAGCTCCTCAACCAAGACAAGCTAATAGAGCGTTTTCGCGAAAACCGCTCTCTTTTAGAAGACAAGGCGGTACGGCTTATCCAAAAGGACGACTACCAAGTGCTAAGCCGCCTCATAGAAGACAACCGCCCTCAACTCAGCCAGTGGTTAAGCGAAAACACCCTTCAGCTCTTAGAGCAGCACTTTAGCGCTTTGCTGCGCCCCTTGATAAAAGACACAAGCGAGCGCTTGGGCAACACCAACTTAAAAGCATTCGACACGAGCGTCATCCGAAGTAATATTTTGGATTACCTGCAAAGTGAACGTTTTGCCGAGCGACTCAGCAAGCTGGCTATACGGCGGCTTCAGAAAATAGCGCAGTGGAACGAAGAAGATTTCGCACGCTTATATGCTTACCTGTTCCCGTTGCTTGTGCAACAATACAACCATTTTCTAAACAGCGAACAGCTTCAAGGCTTTTTGTTCCGCCTCTGGCAAAAGTGGCACCAAAAGCATCAAGATGCCAAGCTGTATGCAATTGCCCAAAAGATGCCCGGTAAAGACCGGTTGCCTTCTGCCGCCAAACAGCTCATAGGCAATTGGATACAAAATCCCCAATTGGCAAAGCGCGTAAGCATTATTCTACACAGCCGCCTGCAGAAAGAAATAGCCCCTGACCGCCCCATAGAAAGCCTGTTAGGTGGGCGCCTGATGATAGAGGTAGAGCATCTGCTCGAAAACACTTTGCAGAACTTCATGCAAAAGGCTATTCAATGGATGCAGGAAAACAAAAGGCGCCTTGCCGACGACATCTATGCCAAAGCCAAGGAAGAAAATGGCATGGCTGTACTCTATAAACGCACAATTAAGGATACGGTCTATGAGCTTGCCGATGAAGTAATACCTGCTTATCTTGAAAGCCGCCTGCCCGTTTTTCAGCAGCTGCTGCGCCAAGAAATACACCAAATAGGAAAATTGCACATTGGGGAATTGAACGCAAACATCGAGCAACACCGCTTGCAAGAAACCGTACAAGCCTTCTTGCAAAACAAGGATTTCCTGTATATAAGCCAAGAAATAGGTACTCTCTTCATCAGGGAAATAAGCAAGCAAATACAACTGTCGGACCTCGTATCCGATGCATCGCCAAGCCACATTACAAGATACAAGCCACTACTGCAATGGCTCACCCCCCCGCTGATGATTACCGGCAAGCGCCAAACAGAACTGATGCAAAACCTGCAATGGATAAGCCGCTTGCTGTACCGTTTATATGGGCGTGAAGGTCTTGCCGTATGGATAGAACGCCTGCGCCTTGAGAAAACACTGCCTGTTTTGTTGCATCCGCTACTGCGACAAACGCGCCTTCAAAAGCAACAAAAACTCTGGGTAGATGACTTTTTTGTCGTATCGAAAAATGTACCGCTCAAAGACCTGCTTGATACAGAACAACTGCGCCTCGATGCTCAAAATACATTGCAAAAATTATGGCAAACGAACAGTTTCAAAGAAGCGTTGCACAATGTCCTCACAGACATTTATGACAATATTCTTGAAAATTTGATAGACAACCTGCCTTTGGAAACCAAAGCTTTTTTGGTAAAAAAACTTACGCACTATGTCATGAACAGCCTCGAAAGCCACTTGCCTGCCCTGCTACAAAGCATCAATTTCCGCCACATTGTAGTAGAAGAAATCAAGGCAATGAACCCAAAAGAAATAGAAAAGCTGTTTGAAAGTTTTGCCGGGCGGTATTTTCGAGAGCTTATCAACTATGGTTTCAGCTTTGGCATTGTCTTTGGCTTACTACTAGACGCACTACTCCGCCTTGCCTTTTCCCTTAGTCATTGAAAACTACTAACTTTGCACAAAAAACAATAAAATACTGCCATGCAAAACAGCCCGGAATTGCAAATACAAGGAAAATATCTGGGAACCATCACCAAGGATTTTGCCAAAATCAGCCACCTGCTCAAAGAAGCCGCTTATCAAATGAAGAAGCGGGGCATTTCCCAATACCCTATTTTTCCCATATGCAAAGAAAAGCTAAAAGTAGGCAAGCTGTTGCTCGATAAGGAAGAAATAGGCAGCGAATGGAACTTTTACATCTCTTATGCTGAGATTTTTCGCCAACAAGGTTTAATCACCGATGAGCACTTCTCCGATTTCGAGCAAGTGTATAAGCCCATAGATGAGTATTGCTGCCTGTTTGTGGTCGATAAAGAATTCATCAATTTCGTCTTTTTGCCGTATCCCCATGACGAAGAAGAGCCACTGGCTTAAACCACCTTATGTGATTGCATGCCACTGGTTGCTTGCCAAGAACTATTGCGCCATGGCTTTGTATCCGTTCATTATACTGAAAAATGCCCGTTTGCGGCACGACCAGCGCCTTATGCTGCATGAGCGCATACACCTACGCCAGCAGATAGAACTGCTCATCGTCCCTTTTTATGTCCTCTACTTGGCTCATTACTTATATCTTTTATGCCGCCTGCGCAATCACCAGCGAGCCTACCGCAACATATGCTTCGAAAAAGAAGCCTATGCCCACGAAGACAACCCCGACTATCTGAAGCAACGCCCCCTTTGGGCATGGCGGCATTGTTGGCACCGATAAGCTTTAAAGCAGCGATTCCAGAAAATCCAAAATAGGCTTCACCTCGCTGCCCCAGTAAGCATAATCATGTCCGGCACGTGGAAAATGGCACACTATCTTTAGTTGCGGATACACCTTGTGCAGTACCTCGCACAGATGTTTTGACTGCTTAGGCGGCACCACTTTGTCTTCTGTGCCATGACCTATGTACACGGGAGTACGCCACTCCAAAATACGATGTATCACATTATCCACCGTTTTCCAACGCTCGGCAAAATCCTTATAGCTGCCATAATAGCCGCGCATCAGGTTATCGGAAGGCATTTGGGTTTGGTCAAAATCACCTGAAAGCAAGGCAGCTCCTTTCCAGAAATCTGGCATATCCAAACACAAAAGAGCAGCCCCTCGTGCCCCAGTCGATAGCCCCACAACAAAATTGTTTTGCCCCGGCTCCAACAAGCCGAAACGCGCACTTACTTCTTTTATGACCTGCTGTCGCAACCAAGGGCGTGTAGGATATTGGCGCCAGTCGGCGCGTGTTTCAGGGAACAGACGTTCAGCATAGACGCTCTTGCCCATTTCGGGCATCACCAAGGCAAATCCTCGCTCTAAAGCTTGGATGCACATGCTTGAACGCGCACACCAGTCAGTACGTGAGAAGTTCCACCCGGGCAACAGCAAAATACATCCCTTGGGTGGCTGCCCCGGCAACCACACATCTACTTTATGCCCGGCTATTTCCAAAGTGTGTTTTTCGACAGAATCGCTTGACATGATTTTATCCGTATTCACAAAGTCGCAACGCTTCGATGCCGTCGCAATATACAAGATACTACAGCTAAGCAAAAAAACAACCTTATTCATAGAGCATGTATTTTGCACGTAGGCGTTTGTACTTTTCTAAATCCTTTTGCCATGTCTCTCTAATTGCTTCGGCACTCATACCAGCTTGAATCTGCTTGCGCAGCTGGTCTGTTCCACAAAGTGTGTCGAAGTATTCATTGAAGAAACGCTCTTTTTCAGGGAAACGCTTGTAAAAATCAATCACATATTCGATGGCAAGCCCAGCAGGTGGTGGCTGCTGGCGCAAATCCACACCATAACATATCTTGCCTTCATAGAGCGGATGCTTGGCGCCTTCATTAGGCTGCGGGGTAAAGGTGAATTCTCCCATAGCCGGATGCGGATAACCGACCACTTGAAAAGGGAAGTCGGTGCCACGCCCTACGCTCATGACAGTGCCCTCAAACAAGCAGAGCGTAGGATACCACCGAATGGCATGATAGTTTGGCAAATTGGGTGAAGGGCGCACCGGCGGCTCGTAGCGCATACTGTGCTTGTAGTTTTCCATTTCTACCACCGTGAGCTTGCAGCTGTCAGCCCTGTTTATCCACTTTTCACCTACAATCATCTTTGCCAGCTCGCCCACGGTCAAGCCATGCACCACAGGAATAGGGTGCATGCCTACAAAAGAGCGAAAGCCGGGGTCTAAAATAGGACCGTCGATGTAATCGCCATTCGGGTTGGGGCGGTCCAACACAATGATGGATTTTCCATTTTCGGCACAAGCTTCCATCACATAATGCATGGTGCTGATGTAGGTGTAAAAACGCGCGCCTACATCCTGCATGTCGAACACCAGCACGTCGATGTCTTTCAGTTGTGTGGCTTGCGGCTTCTTGCTTTTCCCATAGAGCGAAACTATGGGGATAAGTGTCTGCTTGTCGCGCTCGTTTTGCACATGCTCCCCAGCATCGGCAGTGCCCCGGAAACCATGTTCTGGAGCAAATATTTTTTCTATACGCACTCCTCGGCTAATAAGGGTATCCACCAGATGGGTTTTCCCTATCCTCGAAGTATGGTTGACGACCAAGCCCACTCGCTTGCCTTCCAACAGAGGCAGGTACACGTTCATGCGTTCGGCGCCCAGCTGTAAGCTGTGTTCTATGCTTCGGTTCCTGCCCTTGTCAAGGCGCTGACTATGCCCCTGACAAAAAGTTAAACAAACGCTTACGACCAACAGGTATTTGAACGACAAAGGAAAGATGTGTATTTTTGGCAACATCGATATCATTTTTTAATTACTGTGTTTCCTTCCATACGAACACTTCGCTGGGCAAGTTGGGTAGCTACACGCTTAAGGCAGCGTGCGGCAGACCGTCAAGCATTCAGTCGTACCGCCACGCGCATTGCTACCGCCACCTTAGCCACAGGCATTGCTATTGCCTTGCTTTCTTTCGCAGTATTGTTGGGATTCAAACTTCAAATACAACAAAAGCTGTTTGCTTTTCACGGGCATGCCCGCATCATCAAATTTAGCAATAATCGTTCATTCGAACCGCCGCCGCTCAACACACAACGCCCCTGTCTGGACAGCATACGCCACTTGCCCGGCATCCGCCACCTACAACACTACATAGAAAAGGCTGCCGTATTGCGCGCCAATGACGAAGTATTGGGGGTGGTGCTCAAAGGCATCGGGCAAGACTTCGATAGCACTTATTTCGCCCCGAACCTCGTTGTCGGAAGGCTCCCTACAAGGCATGGTCCCAAAGAAGCATTAGAAGTGGTAGTCAGTCAATACATAGCCAAGGCGCTGCGCGTGCAGATAGGCGACACTTTGTTGGTCGCCTTCATACAACAGCCGCCGCGATTTCGCAAGATGACCATCGTGGGCGTTTACGACACAGGGCTCACACTCTTTGACGAACATTTTCTGCTTGCCGACATACGACTCCTTCAAAAACTTAACGACTGGGACAAACATACTGTAACCGGTATAGAAGTATTTCTTGAAGATTTCGATACTTTCCCCAAGTATTTTCCTGCAATAGACCAGCAGCTTGACCCCGACCTTTATCTGGAAACCACCCAAAACAAGCACTTCGATATGTTCGATTGGCTACTGCTGCTCGATACCAACGTATGGGTATTGTTGGGCATCATCGTAGCGGTTATTGGTTTCAATCTTGTGTCGGTGCTTTTTATCTTGATTATCGAGCGCACCTCCATGATTGGACTGCTCAAAGCCATGGGGGCAAGCAACTGGCAAATAAAAACCATCTTTGTATGGCAAGGGCTGCGCATTGCCTCGGCAGGCTTGCTTTGGGGCAACCTGCTGGGCATTGGACTTGCCGCAGTGCAATACTTCTTCCGCCCCGTGCCCCTTGACCGCAAACACTACTTCATGGACTACGTGCCCATCCAGTGGAACTGGTTGGCTGTGGTGGGGGTCAATGTGGGGGCTTTGTGCATCATCTTCCTGCTGCTGTGGCTTGCTGCTGGGGTCATTGCCCGCATACGCCCTATCAAAGCCATCCGTTTCGATTAGGCAGCTCGCCGTTTCATGAATTCCAATGCTCGAGATGTTTTAGCAACACGGCAAAGTCTTTGGGATAGGGGGCTTCCACTTCCACAAGGGTAGCGTCCATGTTCTGAAATGTTATTTTATGCGCATGCAAAGCAAAGCGCTGAATGACCGGCAGCTCTTCGCTGTCTTTTTTCAAATTGTAGCGTGGTTTCAACTGCGACAAATACAGCCAATGCCCACCGTAGGTCTCGTCGCACACAATGGGGGCACCAATGCTCGCCAAATGAATGCGTATTTGGTGCAAGCGTCCGGTTACGGGGAAGCACTGAACCAACGTGTAGTCGCGGTAATTGCGCAGGGTATTAAAAACAGTAATGGCGGGCTTCCCTTGTGCCCAGTCAATGCGCACGATACCCTTCTGAGGTTTAGGGAAAATAGGTAGGTTCACCACCCGATTTTCAAAAGCATGCACACCTTCTGCTACAGCATGATACTCTTTCTTTACCTCGCGATGCTCAAACTGAATCGCCATATGGCGATAGGCTTCGGGATGCTTGGCAATCACCAAGGCGCCGGATGTCTCTTTGTCTAAACGATGACACAACTGTGCCCCTTTATGATAGTCTCGCACCAAAGACAAAACACTCACCTTGCGGTCAACATCAAAACGCTCGTCCAAGCTGGATAAAAATGGGGGTTTATTGATGACAATATAATGCTCATCTTCAAAGAGAAGCATATCCTCTATTCGAAAGAACTTTCCCATGATTGTGTTTGATTGGTTTTAAGTAGGTTTATTCCACCTCTTCGTAATCGATATACTCGCCTCCTTGAAAAGACTTGCTTTTAGGTGGTATGTAGTCTATGTGCACACCATCTTTTTGCCTACCAGCTGCAAAATCTTTGCTATAATAACCAATAAAAAACTGCATAGCTATCTTGCCCATCCAATAGAGCAGATATCCGATACCGAAAAAAATAATCAAGAGTTTAAGCACAGCTTCCGGGTTTTAGACATCACAAAACTAACAACTTTACTCCTCTTCTAACAAGAAAGAGCGGAAAGCCGTTTGCAATTCTGTCAAAAGTTTGTTCTCCCCTACCCTGCGACATATCTCTATGCCCTGCTCAAATGCGGCACGTGCCCGTGCCGGCTGCCCCATGTTCCAATGCAAATGTGCCAAGGGATAATAAGTAGGTGCATAGTCCGGAAAATTCTGCTGCAAGTGTTCAAGGTATTGAAGCGCTTTTTCGGGCATAGCCTCGTAATATTCCATCGCTAAGGCATAGTAAAGAAAAGGGTCATCGGGCGAGACTTGCAGCATTTCTTCTAATTTTCTTATACGTTCGTCATGCATACTATTTTTGTATTTGAGCCATATTCCGTAACTTCACGGCTGCACAAGGAGTTATGCAAATACAAACAAAATAAAAGGCAAACCTATGAAAATATTAGTGTGTATTACGCATGTTCCGGACACCACCACCAAAATTAAATTCACTCCGGACAATAAGCAACTCGACAAAGCAGGCGTGCAGTTTGTGATTGGTCCTTACGATGATTATGCACTTTCCCGTGCCATAGATTTGAAAAACGAACTGAACGCAACAGTAACCATTCTGAACGTGGGTACTTCTGAAACAGAGCCTACCATCCGCAAGGCTTTGGCACTGGGTGCTGACGATGCCATCCGCATCGATGCCGAGCCCACCGACTCTTACTTCGTAGCCCAACAAATTGCAGCCGTTGCCAAACAAAACAACTACGACCTGATTTTGATGGGACGCGAGTCTATTGACTTCAACGGTGGCGTAGTGCACGGCATCGTGGGTGAAATGCTGGGCATTCCGGCGTTGTCGCCTATCATGAAGCTCGACATTGAAGGGCGGGTAGCCAAGATGGCACGCGAAATAGAAGGGGGTAAAGAATACCTCGAAGCCGAGCTGCCGCTGGTGCTGGGCTGTCAAGAGCCTATTGCCGAGTGGAAAATCCCTAACATGCGCGGCATCATGTCGGCGCGTACCAAGCCCCTGCAAGTATTGCCTCCATTTGCAGAGGATGTACTAACCGAAACCGACCGATTTGAGTTGCCTCCGCCGCGCAAAGAGTGCAAGTTCATCGACCCCGAAAACGTAGAAGAACTTGTTGACCTGCTGCAAAACGAAGCCAAAGTACTCTAATTTGCTTTTCTTTTTTGAACCTCAAAAACGGAACGAAATATGTCAGTTTTAATATTTGTAGAAACCAACGAAGGCAAAGTAAAGCCTTCTTCTTTAGAAGCTGTGGCTTATGGTGCCAAAGTAGCCGACATGCTCGGTAGCAGCGCTACTGCTCTGGTGTTGGGCGAGTTGGCACAAGAAGAGCTGGAATCTATTGGCGGATACGGCGCAAAAAAAGTAATGCATGCAGCCGACAGCCGCCTCAATCAAATCAACCTGCTGGCTTATGCCGAAGCCTTAGCACAAGCCGTAGAAGCCAGTGGTGCAAAAGTGCTTGTCATGGCTAAGTCTTCTTTGGGCGACCCTGTAGCTGCACGTGTAGCCGGTCGTTTCAAAGCTGCCTTTGCCGGTAATGTGATAGAATTGCCCACCAAAGAAGGCGAACACTTGAAAGTAAAACGCAGCGTATATACTGGCAAAGCCTTTGCTTACACCATTCTGAAAGGCGAAAAGCAAATCATTGCCATCAAGAAAAACATTCTGGCTATAGAAAAAACAGATGCCAAAGCAACGGTTGAGGCGTTTACTCCCACCTTAGATGATGCTCTTTTCAGCCGCGTGAAGACGGTAAAAGTAGAAAAAGCCAGCGACGAAATATCGCTGCCCGAAGCCGACATTGTAGTATCGGGTGGTCGTGGTTTGAAAGGTCCCGAAAACTGGGGCATGATTGAAGAGCTGGCGAAAGTGCTGGGTGCAGCCACCGGTTGCTCCAAGCCTGTATCGGACATGGGATGGCGCCCGCACCACGAACACGTAGGGCAAACAGGGGTGAAAGTAAGCCCCAACTTGTATATAGCTGTGGGGATTTCGGGAGCCATTCAGCACCTTGCCGGGGTAAACTCCTCTAAAAACATCGTGGTTATCAACAAAGACCCCGAAGCGCCTTTCTTCAAAGCAGCCGACTATGGCATTGTGGGTGATGCTTTTGAAGTAGTGCCTAAATTGACCGAAGCACTTAAAAAACGCTTGGGCAAGTAATCTGCTCAAGCAATAGCATATTTCCAAGAGGCAGCCTTGTACAAGGCTGCCTCTTTTTGTATTTTTAAGCCTAAAACTGTTAAACTCTTTATATTTGCAAGCCAAGAAGGCTCGGCACAGTTTTTTTGACCACAAACTTAAAAAAGAGGACCACCGTGCAAGTAGAGTTAGAAATATTAGGTTTATCGAACAGTCAGGCGCAAACGGGCTCTTTTGCGCTCATCTTGGGCGAAGTAAACGGCAAGCGTCGTCTGCCCATCATTATCGGCATGTTCGAGGCGCAGGCTATTGCCATAGAAATAGAGAAGATACGCCCCAATCGTCCGATGACCCACGACCTGTTTCGCAGTTTAGCAGAGGCGTTCGATATATCGGTGCAGAAAGTCATCATCTCGGATTTGCGCGAAGGTGTTTTTTATGCCCAACTCATTTGTGAGCGCGACGGACAAATGGAAGTAATAGATGCTCGTCCGTCTGATGCCATTGCCATTGCCATACGCTTCGACGCCCCCATATTTGCTGAAGAATCGGTAATGGACGAAGCTGGCATCGTGATTCATGATGAAAGTGAAGAAAGCATGGAAGAAGTAGCTGCCGGTCAGCGCTCCGAGAGCTTCGAAGAACAGCTGAAACACACCCCCACCGACCAGCTCCAAAAGATGCTCGAAGAAGCCTTAGAAAAAGAAGACTACGAGCGGGCTGCCAAGATAAGAGACGAGCTGAACCGTCGCAACTAATCGTTCGCTTTTTGGGGCTGGCTGTTGGTTGACTCTTTGATGTGGTTGCGTGGGTGAAAACGCTGAACTGTATCGCGCAGGTAGTCCATATCTAAGTGGATATACACCTCGGTGGTGGTGATAGATTGGTGCCCCAACATTTCTTGCACCGCACGCAAGTCGGCACCTCCTTCGATAAGATGGGTAGCAAAAGAATGGCGAAAGGTATGTGGGCTTACTTTTTTTTGAATGCCAACCGCCTTTGCCAATTCTTTGATGAGCGTGAAAACATACACGCGGGTCAGCTTGCGCCCCCAGCGATTCAAGAAAACATATTCTTCATGTCCCTTTGTTTCTTTTACATGGCGGCGCACCGTGTCTAGATAAATTTGCAAGTGCTTGCGTGCACTGCTGCCTATAGGCACAAAGCGCTCTTTATCGCCTTTACCAACCACTTTCAGAAAGCCTATTTCCCAGTAGATGTTTCTTATTTTCAGCTCGGTAAGTTCTGATACCCGCAAGCCACAACTATAAAGCACTTCCAGCATGGCTCTGTTGCGCACGCCCTCATCGGTAGAAAGGTCTATTGCTCCAAGAATAGCATCGATTTCTTTCACACTAAGCGTATCGGGCAGGCGCCGCCCCAACTTGGGGGTTTCAAGTAATACTGCTGGGTCCTCAATAATTAAGTCTTCGAGCTGCAAAAAACGGTAAAAAGCTTTGATGCCTGATAGAATACGCGCTTGCGAGCGCTCTGCTATCTGTTGGTCGCGGTTGAGGTAATACAAAAAACCAGACAGTTGCTCGGTGTTCAAATGAAAAGGGTCGGCAGGAGGCGTCAGCACTTCCAATGCATATTCTTTCAACTTACGCACATCGCGCACATAGGCTTGCACCGAGTGAGCTGAAAAAGAACGCTCTGCCGACAGGTAGTTTTTAAAGCGTTCTATGTACACATCCCATTTTTTGGCAAGCTTTTCCGTCATAGGTCTTCGTTTCCTGCCTTTTTCTGCGATTCACCGCTGCTGTCCTGCAGCAGGCTATATATCAAAAAGAAAACAAAGCCAAGTCCTGCAAGGACAATAATTATTTTCAAAAGCCCCCAAATAAAGCGAAAAGCAAGCAATATGACCAATACTGCCGCAAGCAAGTAAATGATTCTTTCTATTTTTCCCATGACCCAACGTGTTTTTGGTTTTGCTTGTTAGTGCTTTTGGTCGGGTAAAGGTAGCAACAAGCACAGCCAATGGATACTTATTTTTAATTGATGATTTCAAACTCCACCCGTCGGTTGCGGCGCTTGTCTTCTTCGGTTACCTCTGGCACCAAAGGGCGACTGCTTCCATAACCTACTGCCTCTATGCGTTCAGGCGGAAAACCTCCCTTTTGTAATATGTAATTACGAATAGCTTCGGCACGCCGCCTCGACAATTCGAGGTTAAATTGTTCGTTACCGTCCGAGTCGGTATGTCCGGAAATACGCAAGCGCACTGTAGGGTTGTCTGCCAAGAAAAGAACGACCTTGTTCAAATCGGGCTCCATCTCGGGCAAAATTTCCGCCTTGCTCGGCTCAAACTCTATAGAAGCAAACTGGAACTTCCGGAATTTGAGTGAGGTAGCTTTCAGGGTAATGGTCGTGTCTCCTTCCAAATAGAAGCGTTGCTGTATGCGAAAGAAGTCTTCACCGGTAATAATGACTAAGTAGTTGTTATTCTTTATCAAATCAAACTCATAAGAACCATCAGGACGTAGATATTTGGGAGCAATTTCAATGCCGTTATCCAAGTCTATGACTGCTACAATCCCTTGGAAGGGGTTGCCTGTTTCGGAGTCCACCACATAACCTTTAAACAAAGTGGTGGCTTCGGGCTGCGCTTCCATAGGTAAAGGAAAAGAGTAGAGGTCCAGGTTATCGATGTCGTCGGTTTCGGAACGAGCATAGTATAAATACTCAGCCTTGGGGTCTATGGCAAAGTAGTATTCACTGCCAGCACCATTTACCAAAGGACCTACGTTGATGGGCTCTTGCCAACGCCCGCCTACGCGATAAGCCTTGTATATGTCAAAGCTGCCAAAATTGACTAAATGACCATCGGAGCTGAAATACAGCACATCATAAACAGGGTGCATAAAAGGGCTCACTTCATTGCGGCGGGTATTGATGGTAGGTCCCAGATTCTGCGCCGGTGCCCAGCTGCCATCTGGGCGTTTGTAGGTAAAATAAATATCGGAGAGACCAAAGCCACCAATGCGGTCAGAAGCGAAATAGAGTGTATCTTCGTTACGGGACAAAGAGGGGTGTGAGTCCCAAGCCACACTGTTCACATTAGGACCCAAGTTTTCCACTCGCCAAGTGCTGTCGGCTTGCAGAGACGCCACATACAAATCGCAGCTGCCATAGCCATCGGGGGCTTCACAACGCGAAAAGTAAATGGTCTTACCGTCTTTGGATATGTGCGCCGAACCTTCGTTGTAAATCGTATTTAAACCTTTGAATTCTTCCGCCATGGTCCAATAATCCTCCACCTTTCGACAGAAGAAAATATCCTCGTTGGGTAGCTCATCGCCAGCAGCAGTTTTCCGTTTGTTTCGCTTGGAAGTAAAAATGAGCAAATCGCCCGAAGGGCTAATGGCAGGCGCATAATCCGGCGCCAATGAGTTCACCCAAGCGCCCATATTGAGCAGCACACCTTGTGGGGGGCGCAAGGTGTCAATCAGCTTACGGTACTCTACCAACTCATAGTAGTATTCTAAAGGCACGTAGTAGTCCTTATCGTTGACCGTAAGCGAATCGTAGTAGAGTTCCATTTGGCGCACATTGGGTCCACGATGGTGCTTCAATACAATGCGATACATGCTCTTGGCAAGCTCTATGTCATCGAATAGCTCCATGAGCCTACCCAACTGCCACAGCAGGTCGGTATCGCGGTAAAAGTTTTCTACCCCAAAGTTCATGACATAGCGATAAAGAAGCTTATATGCCTCTTCGAACTCGCGCTTGCGGAAAGCCTGCCGGATGTTTTCCAATTCCTTCGCGTTATAGTAATAAGTTCGCTTATTGATATAGGGGAAAACAAAGGTACTTCCTTTGTAGCGCGCCAGCACACTATCGGACTTCATGACAAAGGACTCTTTCTTCACTTTGTCGATTTGTGCAAGCCCCTGTCCCCCCAATAGACTAAGCATAAAAAAAGCCGCTCCAAAGCGTAAAAAGAAACTGCTCATAGTATATACCGAATTCAATGAGAAGTTACAGTCGCTTAGTTTTTATTACTTTTGCAAACTGCATAAAATAAACAAGTAAAAACACTCATTCTATTGGTTAAGTAAAGGATTTTTGAGCAATAAGCCAAGCGTTGCATGTTTTTACTATACGCAATAAACACCCTTTTGGATACTTAGAATTACACAACTTTGTAACCTTTATGATAAGACATATGCAAGCAGACGAAGGATTTGAAATGCTTCTATTACTCAACGAAGAAGAAGAAGCACGCCTTCGTAAGCGCCCTATACCTTCCCCTCTTCCTATATTGGCTGTACGCAATACGGTTTTATTTCCCGGCGTCATTATTCCAGTGACGGTGGGGCGCGAAAAGTCCATGCAGCTCATTCGTCAATATGAGAAACAAGGCGCTATTATCGGCGTTGTGGCACAAAAGGAAGAGAACATCGAGGAGCCCGGAAGCAACGACCTTTTTGAAATAGGCACAGCTGCCCAGATTCTAAAAAAAGTGAACCTTCCCAACGGACAGGTAACCATTGTTCTGCAAGGGTTGGGGCGCTTTCGTGTTCTTGAGTATGTACAAGATACACCTTACTTCATGGCGGAGGTGGCTCCTTTGCCAGAATCGGAAGTCAATACCCACAGCGACGAAGCCAAAGCACTGAAGGAAAACTTGCTGGATGCTGCCCAACGCGTGATACAATTGCACCCAGAATTGTCGGAAGATGCCTATGCCACTCTTTCCAACATAGAAAGCTTTCATTTTTTGGTCAACTTTTTGTCAGTTCAATTGCAAATCAGCTTGTCCGAAAAGCAGCGTCTGCTTGAAGAAGACGACATCATTCACCGCGGCATGGCACTACTCGAGCAGTTGCTGAAAAACATTCAACTGCTGGAGCTGAAAAATGAAATTCAGAAGAAAGTACACAGCGACTTAGACAAGCAACAACGCGACTATTACCTGCGCCAACAAATTAAAGTGCTACAGCACGAGCTGGGCTATGAGCACGAGGGCGCCTTGGTGGAGGAGTTTAAAGAGAAAGCTGCTCAAATGAAGTGGTCCAAAGAGATGGCTCAGCACTTTGACAAAGAGGTAAATAAATTGTTGCGCTTAGCCCCCGGTATGCCCGAATATGGCATTCAAGTCAATTATTTAGAGTTGTTGCTTGACTTGCCTTGGGGACGCCTCTCGCAAGATAAAATCGACCTACAATACGCCAAGAAAATACTGGACCAAGACCATTACGGGTTGGAAAAAGTAAAAGAACGGATTTTAGAGTTTCTGGCAGTGATGAAACTCAAATCCTCGCTGCAAGGTCCTATCCTCTGCTTATATGGTCCTCCCGGGGTAGGCAAAACATCTCTGGGTAAGTCTATAGCCAAAGCCTTGGGGCGCGAATACGTGCGTATGTCGTTGGGGGGCTTACACGATGAAGCCGAAATACGAGGGCACCGCAAAACCTATATCGGTGCCATGCCCGGAAAAATCATACAATTGTTGCGACGCGCTGGCACTTCAAACCCTGTGTTTGTACTGGATGAAATAGACAAGATAGGAAGTGATTTCCGTGGTGACCCGGCATCTGCTCTGTTGGAAGTACTGGACCCCGAGCAAAACAATGCCTTTGTAGATAATTTTCTGGAGGTGCCTTTCGATTTATCGAAAGTGCTTTTTATAGCCACTGCCAACACCTTGGACACCTTGCATCCCGCCTTGCGCGACCGCATGGAAATCATAGAGCTGACGGGGTACACCATAGACGAAAAGCTGGAAATTGCCAAGCAGTATCTGGTTCCCAAGCAGAGGGAAGCCAACGGGCTTAGCGGCAAGCAAGTGCGTGTACAAGAGAATGCCCTGCTTACACTTATAGAAGAATATACGCGGGAGTCGGGTGTACGGCAATTGGAGCGTCAAGTCGGGAGTCTCATGCGCAAGGTAGCCAAAGCCGTGGCTATGGAAGAAGAATACCCCAAGCTTATTAAAAGCAAAGACGTGTACCAGTTGCTTGGCAAGCCTCCCTACCACAAAGAGCTAAGCGAAGAAAATCTACCTCATGGGGTAGCTATAGGCTTGGCATGGACACCCGTGGGCGGCGACATCCTTTATATTGAATCCCTACTGACTCGGGGCAAAGGGAAACTTACCTTATCGGGGCGCTTAGGCGAAGTCATGAAAGAATCGGCAAGCACCGCCTTTACCCTTTTAAAGTCGCAGGCAGAGACATTAAATATTGACTATCGCCTTTTCGAGGAATACGACCTGCATATACATGTCCCAGAAGGTGCTATACCCAAAGACGGACCTTCTGCCGGCATTACCATATTTACTTCTTTGGCATCGCTGTATCTTAAAAAGCCGGTACGCAGCAATTTGGCAATGACTGCTGAAATCACCCTGCGCGGCAGAGTGCTGCCGGTAGGTGGTATCAAAGAAAAACTACTGGCGGCTCAACGTGCCGGCATCGAAGAGGTAATTTTGTGCGAAGCCAATCAAAAAGATGTCGAAGAAATCAAATCGCCACTTATCAAAAAACTAAAAATAACCTATGTTCGCACCGCCCAAGAGGTGCTTAAGCATGCTTTGCAGCTTTAAATCAAGAGCCGCCTTTTGGCGGCTCTTTTGTTTGTAAAAAACCTTCGTTTTTTTCAATATTTCATTATATTGAGGCAATGAATGAATGCTTTTACCTACTAATCAGATGAAATCATGAAAGCCTCTCGCGCCAGTTTATTGATGCTACATCTTATTTTATTTTGCTTGCTGGCAATTCCGCGTGGCTATGGTCAGAGTAGAACCGATATACACTATCTCTATCATTCTGTGTTTATTTACAACTTTTGTAAATACATACAGTGGCCCGAAGACAACCGTCTGCACATCATCGGGGTGCTTGGCGACTCTCCCATTCTGCAAGGACTTTACCGGATGGCACGTGCCAAAAGCTCGCCTTACATGCGCTTTATCATCCGTAAGTATGAAGACATAGAAGACATAGAAAGCAACTGCCATATTTTGTTTATTCCTAATACGTTTGCGCTCACTCCCTACCGCAAAGCAAAACTACTTCAAAAAATTGCCGGCATGCCTTTGTTGGTTCTCACCGAGAACGAGGAATATATCCAAGAGTTCAGCAGTATCAATTTTATTGTAAAAGACAGCAAGTTGATTTTTCAAATTAATCCGCAAAACATAGAAAAGACAGGATTAAAGGTCTCTTATCAGTTGTTGCGCTTAGGCATTATTGTTCAAAACAAATGAAATACTGCTTTTTTTGGATTGTTTTTGTGGCATGTATCTTGTCGGACGCCCTTCACTGCACAGCACAAGTGTATGGAAAACAGTCGTTTCAAGTCTTGAACCTTGCCCCGCATCCACGAGGGGCAGCCTTGGGCGAAGCTCAAGCCGTTTTTGACAGCACCGACCTCTTTGCTTGGATGACTGCCCCTGCAGCACTAAGCATAAATGACACACACAGGGCTGCCGTCAGCTTTCAAAGCCTGCGTGAAGGCATGAGTTATAGCAATGCGACGATGGTATTTCCTTTCTTGAATAGACAAATGCCACTGGGCATAGGCATCCGCTATTTAAACTATGGCAAAATGCAAGAAACAGACCCTACAGGGCAAGTACTGGGTACCTTTCGTGCTGCCGACTATGCCATAGAAGCCGGCTGGGGACACCGCTTGGGCAATTACCATGTGGGTGGAGCCATCAAGTGGGTAAGCAGTAACATCGCCGAATACAGTGCCCATGGCTTTGCCTTAGACCTCAATGCTGTTTTTGTTCACCCCACTGCAGATTTCCGCTTCGGCATATTGTTGAAAAACATGGGGTTTGCCACGGCATCACTACCTCAAAGCACGCCAATACTACCTTTCGATGCACGCATAAACAGCGTTTTTAAACCTGTACACATGCCCCTTCGCTTTTATCTTACCTTATCGCGCCTTCATGACTGGCGACAAACTCGGAACAACCCAAGTGCAGCGGAGTGGCTTACTCACACAGGAATAGGTGCAGATATTTTGCTACACAGAGCCTTTCAAGTGCAAGTAGGCTTCGACGGGCAACGCAACCAATCATTGCGTTACCGTGATTTCTCGCATCGTGCTGGCTGGTCTTTGGGATTTCGCCTTTTGTTAAAAAGACTACAGCTGTCATATGCCCTGAGTGGCTACCAAGCAAACTATCCACGTCATTTTTGGGGCTTGCAAGTTCATTGGTGATGAGATAAAAAAGGGGCAAAAGCCCCTTTTTCATAAATGCTGCAATTTTGCATGGGATTACTTTTAAAGTACCTCTTCTACAGGCACATAAGGCAAGTTGAAAGCTTCTGCCACCGCTTTGTACACAACTTTACCATGCACTACGTTCAAACCAAGCTTCAGCTCGTTGCTTCGCAAGCAAGCTTCGCGCCATCCCAAATCTGCCAAACGCAAAGCATAGGGTAAAGTAGCATTAGTGAGCGCCAAAGTAGAGGTATAAGGCACAGCCCCCGGCATGTTGGCTACGCAGTAATGCAGCACGCCATCAATCACAAAAGTGGGGTTTTCGTGCGTAGTGGGTGTGCAGGTCTCAATGCATCCGCCTTGGTCTACGGCAACATCTACCACTACTGCACCGGGGCGCATGGTTTTGAGCATATCACGGGTAATCAGTTTGGGCGCTTTGGCACCGGGAATCAGAACAGCCCCAATGACCAAATCTGCCGTTTTCACGGCTTCACGGATATTGTATTCGTTCGACATCATGGTGCGCACGTTGGCAGGCATGATATCAGCCAAATAACGCAGGCGACTCAGATTTACGTCCATAATGGTTACATTAGCCCCCAAGCCTGCCGCCATTTTGGCTGCCTGCGTACCTACCACCCCACCGCCGATAATCAACACATTGGCGGGCATTACACCGGGCACCCCTCCCAGCAAAATACCTCTGCCACCTACGGGCTTTTCAAGATACTTGGCACCTTCTTGCACTGCCATACGTCCGGCTACTTCCGACATCGGGATGAGTAAAGGCAAGCTGCCGTCTGCTTTTTCCACGGTCTCGTAAGCAAGGCATACGCCTTTTTGCTCAATCATGGCTTGGGTCAGTGCTTCGGAAGAAGCAAAGTGAAAATAAGTGAAAACAAGTTGCCCCTCTCGAATCAGCTTATATTCTGGCTCGATGGGTTCTTTTACTTTCACTATCATCTCTGCTTTGGCATACACCTCTTCAATAGAGTCAAGCAGGATAGCCCCTGCTTTCTCATAGGATTCATCGGCAAAGCCACTGCCCTCGCCAGCACTTTTTTGCACATACACCGTGTGCCCACGTTTTACAAACTCAGTAACTCCGGCAGGGGTTACCGCCACGCGATTTTCATTATTCTTGATTTCCTTAGGTACACCAACTATCATGATATTGACTGTTTTAAAAAACCGTGAGCAAATATAGGTATTTGAATAAAAGAAAGAAAAAGTTAAACTAAATAAACATACCCCTTTGCTTGTAAGCTTTACGACATAGAACAAAAAAACAGCGCTACGATTGGTAGCGCTGTTGCATATGATATTTAAAAAGCTTAGCGAATAGCGTCTTGAAACTCAGTAGAGTTGAAGTAATTGATGAATTCCAAGTCTTTGGCAGCACGTGCACGCAAATCGCCATTCAGCTCAATAGCCTTCTTGAGGGCTTTCAGCATTTCCGCAGCGTTGCCTTTGCGGGCAGCGGTGATAGCTTTACCATAGTAGCTCAAGCCATCGTTCGGTGCCGAGTTGATGGCAGCATCGAAGCTTACCATAGCTTTGTCATAGTCTCTGTGCAGCAACTGAGCCAAAGCTTTGTTGAAGAGCACTTTGTGACCATTGCCGGCAGCAGCAAATGCTTGCTCAGCTTCCACATATTTTTTGTCGTCGTAAGACTTGGCTTGCTTCATCAACATGATACCTTTAGCACCGTTCAGTTTGCGCAGAGTAGCGGGGTTGTCGCTACCTATTTCAATGGCACGGTTGATGGCTTGCTCTCCTTTGCCTTTGTCGCCTTTCATGGCATATGCCAAGCCAAGATTGTAGTTTACTTCGGCAGTTTCTTTTCTGTTTTTGGCAATTTCCAAATGGGTAATGGCATCTGAAACGAGTTTTTCGCGCTTAGCTTTATCGGTTTCTTTCAATGCCATTTCAAGTTGTACAGCAGCCAAGTTGTTATGTGCTACATAGCTGTCGTTCTTCTTGATGGCGGCTCCATAGATAGCCACTTTTTCCTCCATATCAGGCGTCATAGAAGCAGCATACAGCAATTCTGCTTCGGTAAGCTCTTGAGTTGATTTTTCGCCTTTGGCAATTTGGCGAGCCAAAGAAGCGATTTCAGCATCGGTTTTTTGTTTGGGACCTTGCAGTACGTCGGTACGAGCATAACGCAACTTGGGATACACCTCGTCCATCAGCACCTTGTAATAAGGTTTGCTTTGCAGAGATTTTTCGCGCTCTACAAAGCCCTCTTTGCCTTGCATGATGTTTTTGATTTCTTTCTTTTGCTCAGCAGTCAAGGTAGTATTGGCATCTAACAAGCTGAAAAATTCGGGCAGGGTTTCATCCAGCGTTTGAGTCGTGATGTCGAAGTTTACCTTCGCGAGTTCTTCCTTGGCATAATTGTACTTCTTCATTTGGTCAAGGTAGTATTGCTTCATCACTGCAGCACGCTGGTCAGCCAAGTTGCGGTTGATGGTTTCACGACCTTCGGGCGAGTGAGAACCTTTGATGTTTACTGTTGACTTCCCATCTTTTCCTACGAGCATTTTAGAAGCCACGAAAGCATCGATGGCAGCTCCTTTATCACGTACTTCGGCGCTTCGCAGTTTAGCGCTTCCTTGCTCGAAGTTGAAGTCCACATAGACTTGTTTTACTTCTTCTTTGCCATAGCCATGGTCCAGCACAGCAAAAGTACCCTCTCCTTCGTTACCCAAGCCATAAGGCTCATCCAAGATGTCCTTTATCAAGGTGGAAGTAGTAATCACACCTTTGGCAATCGGCATCTGGACAGTAGATTTTTCTTTGCTTTTTTTGGTACTACGAGCAAAGCCTTTTACTGCGAGTTCACCACGCTCGAACTGTTCCTCGTAGTCGAAGCTCATGGCTTTTTCAATGCGAGGCTCTTCTTTGTTGCTTTGCGGCAAGTAGTCGTTCGAGACAAAGGTGATAGCCCCCACCTCTTTTTTGAAGGTCTCTTGTCCTTCTTTTGCTCCATCGTTCACAAAGAACACCTTCAATTCATATTCGGTATTCTTTTTCAGCATTTTCACGGGGAGCTTGGCAGACATTTTGAAGCTTACCACACCGCCATGCAGTTCCAGTGGATTGGGGTCAACTTTCAGGTCCTGTTGTTTTGCCATTTTGGTCATTTGACTTAAGCTGTTGCAGCCAGCTAAGCCCACCGACCCAGCAATGGCAAGGGCAATAAGAGCGTTGCTATAATGTTTCATAACTCGTTTTGTTTGTTTAAGTTGTTCAAATTTTGCGAAATATAAACAATTTTACTAAATTAAATCAAGACCTTTTGAAAAAAAGGTCTGTAGCCTTTGATACTCGCAAAGTTAAACGAAAGGACTTATGGAAAGGTTACGGGATTTTATAGAGTGTCGTTTTTTTGGGGTATGCACACTGCTTGCTGAGCATATAGGCGTATCGATTTCAAGTGTACGCCTCTTCTTTATTTATTCAACCTTTTTAACCTTCGGTTCTCCCATTTTCATTTACCTTTCCATTGCTTTCATCACACGCATACGTCAATTTTTACGCTGGCGCCGAGCATTGCTCTTCCGAGAGGGATAGACGCCAACCCAAATCTTGAAAGCGTTTTTTCTTTTGAAAGAAGTAATTCCATACGATGCTGCCCGGGTAAGTGATTTTTTGCCACACTATGGACTGTGATACTTTCAACTTTTTTCTGCTGGCATAAAAAGCGGCATGTGCTCTAATGACTGCCCACAGGTGGCGAGCGTCACCGGTTTGAAGTAACAACATGCATGCTGCCGGCGCATCGGCTAACAAACGCAGAAAAATGGTCCAGAATTTATTGGGAGTAGGCAAGTGCTTGTAAAGTAAAAACAGGCTGTTACGGAAGTTGAGGTAGGTTTTACGAGGACTTTGTTTGTGCAGGGTACCACCTCCCACATGATAAACCACCGAAGCGGGCACACAATAGACCGTCCGTCCTGCTGCCCATAGGCGTAAACAGAGGTCAATTTCTTCCATATGGGCAAAAAAGAGGGAGTCGAAGCCGCCCGCTTGTTGCCAGTCAGTGATGCGAATACAAAAGCAAGCCCCACTTGCCCAAGCAATAGGTACAGGCGCGTCATATTGTCCGTGGTCAGCTTCGCAGGTATTGAACAAACGCCCCCGACAAAAAGGATAGCCATAGCGGTCGATGAAGCCGCCGGCAGCCCCCGCATATTCAAATTCCTGTGTATAAGGATTTTCTGCTTGCGGGTCGTAACGCATCACTTTGGGCTGACAAGCAGCCACCTGCGGATGGGCATCCATAAAATCAAGCAGAGGGCTTAACCAGTCGGGTGCCGGGCAGGCATCTGAGTTGAGCAACACCAAAAAATCATAATATTTGGGCAAAGCCTCAATGCCCCGATTGTATCCTTCGCAAAAACCGTAGTTTTTTTCTAAAGCCACACAATGGACTGCCGGCTGATGCTGTTGCACCCATGACAAACTGCCATCGGAAGAGGCATTGTCTATGACCCAGCAGTCAGCTTGAGGCGAGCGCTCTTGCACCAAAGGCAGAAATGCCTCCAGCCAACGACGCCCGTTGTAGTTCAATATGACTACTGCTACTCGTTTTTGCACGGCTGTCATTAGCGGTTCAACAGAAAATCCAAGCCCGGAATATTGGGCATGCTCTCTTTCATGGTCTTTTGAAGATACTCCTGAGCTGCTTCTTCTGCCTTCGCCATTGCGACATTAACAGCTGCCACTATAAGGTCTTGAAGTACCTCTTTTTGGTCTTCTGCAAGCAAAGAAGCATCTACCTCTACTTTCAGCACTTGCTTTAGCCCATTGACATGCGCTTTCACCAAGCCGGCACCGGCTTCCCCTTCTGCTTTTACTTCCTGTAAATGCGCTTGGGCTTGTTTCATTTTTTCTTGCATTTCTTTGAGCTTGCCCATGATATTGAATAAATCCATAGCTATGCTTTGTTTAAATTTTACAAGGTATAAAAGTACAAAACTCACGGTTTAAACTTAACGACAAGCAAGGTATAATCATCACGCAACGGTGAGTCCTGTAAGAAATGATTGACGGCACGGTTGATTTCAAGCATAATCTGCTCTGCACTTTCGGCTGCATGCAGTTGTATCAGTTGCATTAAGCGCTCTACACCAAATTCTTCACCTTCTTTATTTCTTGCTTCAGTGATACCATCACTGTATAAAAGCAGCACATCGCCCGGGCGGTAGGTGAGCGTAACGGCTTTGCTTAGCTGCAAAAATCGGTCGTTGTTCACTATGCCCATGCCTATGCTGGGTTGTTTGATAAAATGTGCCCGGTGCTGGGCAGCTTCGTAGTAAATGGGAAAACAATGCCCTCCCCGCAATAGGTCTATGGTATGCCGAGTGGTATTGATATAAAGCAAAGAAAGGGCTACAAAAGTACCTTTCGGCATACAGGCATTCACTGCCTGGTTCATTTGCTTTGCCAGCATCTCAAGAGGCAGTTCGAGCGGTGCCAAGCCTTGAAAAATACCTTTCACTTCTGCCATATGAAAGGCAGCACTGGTTCCTTTACCGGACACGTCACCCAGTGCTAAATAGAGCCTGTCGGGAGCAGCAAGATAAAAATCGTAGTAGTCGCCCCCTACTTCATTAGCCGCTGTAGATACTGCTTGTATCGATAATTTATCAGAAACAGGGAAGTGAGCTGGCAAAAGGCTCTGCTGCACACGCTTGGCAATCTCCAGCTCTTTTTTATACTTCTCTGTATTGATGATTTCTTGTATTAAGCGCTTGTTTTCAATAGCTACGCCCACTTGTTTCACAAAAGTATCTATCATTTCGATTTGCTCTTGTTGAAAGGGCTCGTCGGTATAGCGCAAAATCAGCAACTCGCCCAACTTATGACTGCGGCTTACTATGGCGAAGCTATGGTGTGTTTTAAAAAAGACAGAAGAGAAAACCTCTTTTTGAGGTAAAGATGCGCTGGGCAAAGCCTCCAGCAAGGCGTTGTATAGTTTTTGGTTTTGAATGTGAGCTTTCACCCTGCGTGCTTCCTCAACTGGTATGTTTTTGGTAAACCAGCGTGTAGTCATTCCATCGGTAGCTATTGCCTCCAATATGACGGCATCGGCTTGAGCTGTGCGGTATGCCTGCTGCAGTAAACTCTCGAAGAGCGCCTCTTCTGTATCGCTTATTTGAAGAGACTGTGTCAATTCCTGAAATGCCAATATATCTTTTAGTTTGCTTTCAAAGATTCGGCTAATAGGAATATTAAACAACAGCACCAGCATAGCTAGTAGGCTATACAGCAGCACGAAGCCGGCTACTGCCAACAAGTAAACATTATAAACAATATTGAACTCGAGCAGCTCACGCACATGATAGTTATAGAAATAGAGTACGAAATAAGCATAAGCAAAGAGCGCAAGGGCTATCATGGCAATAGCCCTTCCTTTTTCGTTGATGTCAAGATAAGCCACCCAGCGCAAGTTCATCGAGAGCATCAAAGCCATCACACCCAACAACAGCAGTGAAACCCATACTGGTGGAGCACTTAGAGGCAAACGAAAATAGTTGAAAATAAGCGTAGATAGAAGTAAATAGGCAAATACCGTCCAATAACGGTGTACGCGTTTCGGGGCTTTCTTGAGCAACAGGCTGTGGTAAGTAAACAGCATCACATGGCTAACCAGTGCGAAAAGAAGTATATGTGCCAGATAGCTGATATATACATAGCGCGCTGCCCAAGCGAGCAATGGACGGTGCCAGAGTGTAAGACATAATTGCACAAATACCCCCAAGAGCATTGCCAGCAGCAGATAGCGCGCCTGACGATTCAGATGAAAGAGCGTCGAAGCTTCCCTGTATTTTTCGGCTTTGTAGTCTGCCCAAAAGTAGCAGGCTATCAAAAAAATATTGATAAAAGCCCCTTGCAAATAGATATCTACATGCACCAGCCAATTTTCGCCTACACTCAAAAGGATATAGGCTGTAGTGTTGGCTGTGAATAACAGCAACCAGCCTAATATATTGGCATACAGATAAGATTTCAAAGCTTCTTTTCCCGGCTGCCACATGACGTTATACACTTAAATGGCGGGCAATCAATGCTGCCACACTTCGAATCTCTACAAGCGGATGTTGGGCATATCGCAATGCATTGGGGTGCGTATTGGTTGCTATTACTTTTTCAAAAAGCCTTGAAGCCTCGAGGCGTTTCATACACTCTCCTACAAAAAGCCCATGGGTGGTGATGGCGATGATTCGACGCGCACCTGCGTTCTTGTATGCCTGCGCCGCTTTCACCAACGACCCGCCCGTACGAATCATATCGTCATAAATAATCACTGTTTTGCCCTCTACATCGGCATTTACACCGGTAATAGCCGTTTGGTCTGCGCCAAGGCGTTTTTTAAAGACAAAAGCGGCTTCCACTCCCATATCGTTGGCAAGCGATTCTACCCACTTGGCACGCCCAGCATCGGTACAAGCCAGTACAAACTGCTCACCGCCAAAGTGACGTGCTGCCTCTATAATTACCGGCTTGGCATAAATATGTATTGCCGTTACGCTGCCTTCAAAGTAATGGGGAATGCCCTCGGTGTGCAAGTCAAGCAAATAATACTTTACCAAGGTGCCTGTATTGGGAATTGCCGAAAGCAGACGGGCACGCGTTTTGGCTGTTACCACCTCGCCTTTGCGCACGGCACGCTCCATGGTCGAATAACCGAAAAAAGGGACTACTATCCGCAATGACTTGGCGCCGTATTTGGCAATAGCATACGCCAAGTCATAAAGCTCGAGCGTATCCACATCGGAAATAGTTCCTCCAATCAACATCACATCGCGCCCCTCCACGTCGGAAAGCAAGCACTGATAACGCTCACCGTCGGGAAATAAGCGCCGCTCTACACTCCCCTTTTCTACGGAATTCATTAAAGCAGCTACCTCTTCATAGAGGTATGTGTAGTTTTCTGTACAAAATAGCAAAGGTGCAGACATAGTGAGGAAAGACAAGTATGCTCATTGAAAAGGCAATATAAAAAAAATAGGCTATGGCTGTTCACAAGTAGCCTACATAAAAAAGTGGTGCAGCCACACTGCACCACTTTTCTATTGTTGAGCCTTGACAGACTTATTGAATCACCAAACGCTCAATGAAGCTCTTTCCTGCCCTTGTGTTCAATTTTACTATATAAACTCCTTTGGGAAAGGTCTCCACGTTTAAGATTGCAGTGCGAGCATTCTCTGGAATCTGCAAGTTGAGTTGCAAATTTCCATAGACATCATATACGTAAACGCTTTGTATTTCCTGCGAGCAACGCAAGGCAACGTTTATGTCAGTAGCGGGATTGGGGCTCATGCTAAAGAAAGCAGACGAATGGCTGTCGGCAACTTCTACGGCTTCCCAAGCCGAGTAACTGATGCTTCCATCACGGTCTTCTATACGCAGACGGTAATAGAGTGTACCACTCTGCCAAGGGATGTCCACGAAATAGTAGCTGCGCAGGCTTTGGCTTTCACCGGCTGCTTCCACTTCACCCACTATTTCCAGCTGCTTCATATCGCCGCTACGCTCAATTAAAAATTTGCGGGTATTCACCTCTTTGGTAGTAAACCATTGTATTTCGACTTGCTGCTTTTTAGCCACATACGAGGCTTTAAAACCATACAGTTCTACCGGCAAAGGCACAAACGCTCCCGGTATTGCCCACCCAGTGCTTGTGCAGTTTCCTGCAGGGCAAGGGCTGCCCGGTATTGAGGTACTGTTGGTGCAAGTGTTGCAATCGCGTCCATTTTGTCCAGGAACAGCTATCACATTCGTGACAGCAGAAAAATCTCTATTGCTGAGGAAAGCGCCTACGCCACCACCGCCCCCACCGCCGTGAGGATCGCTATGATTCACATTACCGCCATTGCCACCACTCACATCAACGGTCAGCAAACAAGGCATTGTGATATTGACAGCTTCTAAAAGAATAGTTCCACCGGCACCACCGCCACCTGCACCATCGTTGCCGGTAGTGTTCGGGGCATTCTCTCCCTTGGCTCGCAGGGCAGGTACTCCCGCGCAGTTGGTAGAAGTAATAGTTCCCGCTCGTAGGATGATGATGCCACCTCCCCTGCCTCCGCGGCTGGCTACATTGTTATTTTGCTGCCCGGCACCACCGCCACCACCCATAAATATTCTATTCACTATGGGGCTATACGTCAAAGCTTGACCACCAATACCACCAGCTGGATTCGTCCCTCCGGCATCAGGCCAGCCGTTTCCACCTTGGCCACCACTCCCCAAGTTGCCACCACCCCCACCACCGGCATTGTGCGGATTACCGCCGCCACCACCATTGGCTATCTTACCACGTCCATTGGGTTGATTAGGCAAGGCAATCCCTTCGCCCTTTGCTGCATAGCCATCGTTATTAGTGCTGTAGTTATTCGAATTATTGGCAGCATTAATAGGGTTTGTATTTGGGTTTCCACCCACAAAACCCTGAGCACTTACATCGATAGAAGCATTCAGCGTTAAGACATTTTGCACCTCCAATACTACCACGCCACCGGTACCGTCTTGGGCACTCCAAGGCTTGGCAGTAACATTGCCTGTAATTGTTACGTTGTTGTAAGAAGGCACAGACACCAGCTGCACCGCTCCAGCGGCATCATAGGTGCGTGCCACAGAGTGGAAAACTACACGGTAATCGCCTCCTCCTAAGTTGGTGAGACTACTTACTGTGGCAAATTCATAGTTACCTGCATTGTTGTAGGATGTAATTGTGCCATAAGTATTGTTATTGGCAGTTGTAACAGTCGCGCCTTTCATCTGAATGATGAGTACCGTACGCCCTGCTGCAAAATCAGCAACATTGCCATACACATTGTTTATGTCAAATTGATTAGCGCTAATGTTGGTCACACGCGCATAACTGTTGATGATGCCACCCGTAATAGTCTGGGCAAGCACTTGCCCTATCCATAAAGTAGTGAAAACTAAGGTCAAAATTGACGTTTTCATCGCTATTGTTGCTTTGTATTTTATTCCGAATAATAATAAGTTATTGTTTATCAATAAATAACATTTCGACAGAAGCAATGCCTGTCTCGATAAAAGCAAAACTTTGCTCGATGAAGTGTAATCGATTAAGTACTTTAAATACTCCCCTGTAAACCAACAAATACTTTTATTACAATCCTTAAAAATTACTATATTTGTACACGCATTCAACATTCATAGCTGGTTGAAGGATTGGGAGACTTGCAGCATCTATATGCTGTAAGTCTTTTTTTTGTTTTGAAAAAACAGCTTATTTTTCACACAAATACAGTAGCTACCTATATTGGTAACTTACATGAGCAACACGCCTCAAGTATTTTTTCGCCCTCTCATGCCTCACGACGAAAACCGGCTCATAGCGCTTTACCAAGCGCTTTCGCCTGAGTCTCGCTTTTACCGCTTTCAAACCCATACAGAACACTTGGATGAAAGCACCATACAGGAATATGCGCATCGCTTTGCACATATAGACTACCGGCACGATTATGCCTTAGCTGCCTGCATCAAGCAGCAAGCGCAGGAGGAAATTATTGGCGTGGCTCGCTACATGCGCCCATCAGAAAAGGTAACAACTGCTGAATTTGCCATTGTCGTACGTGACGACTGGCATGGCAAAGGCGTAGGCAGCGCACTCATGCTGCGCCTGTGTGTGTATGCATACAAGCAAGGGGTTTGCCGCCTCTATGGCACCTTTGTAGGACACAACGAAGGGATTGTGCGTCTGTTGGTGCGCTTAGTTCCTCAAGACCATTTGAAGATAAAAATAGAAGACGGCGAAGGGCATGTGTGTATTCATTTGAAGAAGGCTTGGTTGTTGCCCTACAGCAAAAAAATAGGGGAAGGTGAGCTACTGCCCCCCTCCCACCATAACTATGAACAAGATAGCAATTAGCGCACAAACAGCAGCTCACGGTATTTGACAAGAGGCCAAAGTTCATCATCTACCATGAGCTCGAGCTTATCGCCCCGATAGCGGATTTCATCGAACAAAGGCTTCACCTTGTCTGTATAGTACTCTGCACGGCGGCGTATATCTTCAATTTTGTTAGCTTCTTTGCGAGCATCTATCATCTCTTTCACCTTTTTTTGCAGCATATTTACATGCTCAGCTATTTTACGAATGGTGATTTTGATAGACTCGAGGTGCGCCTCTTCGATGCCCGCACGCTGCATGCCTTCAAAGGCTTCCAACAAACGGTTTTGGTAGTTGATGGCTGCCGGTATGATGTGGTTCAGCGCCAGCTCGCCCATCATGCGCGATTCAATCTGGATGCGTTTCACATAGGCTTCCAGCATGATTTCATAGCGTGCCTCTACTTCTCGCTTGGTAAACACAGCTTGGCTTTCAAAAAGGGCAATGGATTCAGGCTTTACAAAGGCTTCTAAGGCACGCACGCAGGACTTAATGTTGGTCAAACCGCGTTTTTCAGCTTCTTTTGCCCATTCTTCAGAATAGTTGTTTCCTTCAAAGAGGATGCGCTTCGATGCCTTTATATAATCGCGCAAAACGCGCACGATAGCCACTTCTTTCTTTTCGCCTTTGTCGATGAGGGCGTCCACGTCCTTTTTGAATTGCTGCAGCTGGGCTGCCACGGCGGTGTTCAATACTATCATATTTGAAGCGCAGTTGGCAGAAGCGCCCACAGCCCGGAACTCGAATTTATTTCCAGTAAAAGCAAAAGGAGAGGTACGGTTGCGGTCGGTGTTGTCGCGCAAAACAGGAGGAATCTTGCTGATGCCCACCTTCATGTAAAGGTTATCGCCTTTGTTTATTTTAACGGTAGCTTTTTGCTCCAGTTCTTCAAGCACTCTGGTCAGCTCTTCACCAATGAATATAGACATAATAGCCGGAGGCGCTTCGTTAGCACCTAAACGATGCTCATTGCCTGCCGACATAATGCTGGCACGCAGCAGGTCGGCATGGTCATGTACTGCTTTTATGACGTTCACAAAGAAGGTCAGGAAACGCAGGTTTTCCTTGGCTTTAGTACTGGGCGCCAACAGGTTCACCCCTGTGTTGGTCATCATTGACCAGTTATTGTGCTTGCCGCTGCCGTTCACCCCTGCAAAAGGCTTTTCATGGAAGAGCACTTTCAAATTATGGCGGTCAGCTACTTTTTCCATGATGTCCATGAGCAGGAGATTGTGGTCTACTGCCACACTGGCTTCTTCGAAAGTGGCAGCACATTCAAACTGCGCTGGCGCCACTTCGTTGTGGCGAGTACGGATAGGAATCCCCAGCTTGAGGGCTTCGGTTTCAAAGTCTATCATAAAAACACGCACACGTGGAGGGATAGACCCAAAGTAGTGGTCTTCAAGCTGCTGCCCACGCGCAGGCGTGTGTCCGAAGAGTGTGCGTCCACAGGCTACCAAGTCGGGACGGGCATAATACAGCGCCTTATCCACAACAAAATACTCTTGCTCGGGTCCCAAAGTAGCCATCACGTGGGTTACATCCCGCTCAAAATATTGACAAACAGCCGTGGCTGCCTTGTCGAGAGCATGCAAAGACTTTAACAGAGGGGTTTTATAGTCGAGCGATTCGCCGGTATAGGATATAAATATGGTGGGAATGCAAAGGGTTTTGCTGCCGTTAATTTCCATGATGAACGCCGGCGAGCTGGGGTCCCATGCCGTGTAGCCACGGGCTTCGAAAGTAGAACGAATGCCGCCACTCGGCAAGGAAGAGGCATCGGGCTCTTGCTGTGCCAACTCAGAACCTTTCAATTTTTCGATGGCGCGTCCTTCACTGTCGATATCGAAGAGCGCATCGTGCTTTTCTGCGGTCAAGCCGGTCAAAGGCTGAAACCAGTGGGTAAAGTGGGTAGCCCCTTTGCTCATAGCCCAGCTTTTCATGCCGGCAGCCACAGCATCTGCCAGCTCAAGGTCTATGGTTTCACCATGCTCTATGGCATACATAAGCTTCTTGTAAGTCTCATGGCTAAGGTATTTGCGCATGGCTTCCTTGTTGAAAACCTGCGTAGCAAAATAGCGGGTTATGCTTTCTTCTGGCTCTTGCGCTTGTACAGCCGGGCGATTTTGAGCTTCCTGGAGGGCACGAAAACGGAGCGTTGGCATAGTTTTTTGATTTTTTTGGTTTAATTCGATACCGCAAAATTAAAAAAATAAACGCTTTCACCAGAAAATGGTTAAAAATTTAACCAGCTTTTGATAAAAAATGCAGTTTTCGAAAAAATCATGTTCAAAAAAAGACCTATAAAACAAAAAGAAAGGTTTAGGTGTATCGATACAAAATAATGTATCTTTGAAAAGCAGTAAATGGCAAGCCTTTGGCAAAAGAGCGCATCATTTTAGGTATAGACCCGGGCACCCAAGTCATGGGGTATGGATTGATACGGGTAGAAGGCAATCATTTGGAAGTTATACATTACGGCGTCATAGAACTACATAAGCTCAATGGGCAAGCGCTCAAACTGAAACGCATTTACGAGCGTGTCAGTCAACTCATAGAACACTATGCGCCGGACGAAATAGCATTGGAAGCGCCTTTTTATGGAAAGAACGTGCAGTCTATGTTGAAGTTAGGACGGGCACAAGGCGTAGCCATGGCAGCTGCGCTAACACGCGAAATCCCCGTGATGGAATATGCCCCCCGCAAGATAAAGCAATCCATCACGGGCAACGGCAACGCCTCGAAGGAGCAAGTAGCCGCTATGCTCGAAAAGCTGCTCAATATACGTTTCGAAAACAATACCCTCTTGGATGCGACCGATGCACTGGGGGTAGCGGTTTGTCATTACCTGCAAAGCGGTTTGCAAATCAACAAATCGAAAAGTTGGGATGCTTTTGTAAAAGAAAACCCTCACCGTATAAAAAAAAGTCGTTGAGCCCTTTGTCTTCTTAGACAGTAACTAATACTTTTGCCTTTCGACTAAAAAGGCTTGTAGTCATTCAACTTCTTAAAAAGGAGCTTACTTATGTTACGAACCCACACCTGCGGCGAACTTCGAATAAATCATTTAGGACAAAAAGTAACCCTAAGCGGCTGGGTACGTGCTATCCGCGACAAAGGACACTTGCTTTGGATAGACCTGCGCGACCGCTACGGCATCACGCAACTGCTCATCGAAGAGGGCAAAGCCCCCAGCGAGCTGCTCAAAACAGCCCGCACTTTAGGACGCGAATATGTGATACAAGTTACCGGAACAGTCATCGAGCGGGCGTCGAAGAACGATAAAATACCAACTGGCGACATAGAGATAGCCGTAGAAGCCCTGCGCGTGCTGAACCCTGCCGAGGTGCCCCCTTTCTTGATAGAAGACGAAACCGACGGAGGCGAAGATTTGCGCATGAAATACCGCTATTTGGACTTGCGCCGCGACATCATGCGTCGCCGTTTAGAGCTGCGCCATCGGGCAGCACGGGCTACCCGCGAATATCTCGATGCCCAACAATTCATTGAAGTAGAAACCCCCGTGCTCATCAAATCAACCCCAGAAGGAGCACGCGATTTTGTAGTGCCTTCTCGCCTACATCCCGGGCAATTCTATGCCTTGCCACAATCACCGCAAACCTTCAAGCAAATACTGATGGTTGCCGGCTTTGACCGTTATTACCAGATTGTGAAGTGCTTCCGCGACGAAGACCTGCGCGCCGACCGGCAACCCGAATTCACACAAATAGACTGTGAGATGTCGTTTGTAGAACAAGAAGATATTCTGCAAACCTTTGAAGGCTTGGTGAAGCACATATTCAAAAGCGTGAAAGGCATAGAACTGGGCGACTTCCCGCGTATAAGCTACGACGAAGCCATGCGCCTGTATGGCAGCGACAAGCCCGATATACGCTTCGGCATGACCTTCGTTGAACTGACCCCGCTGGCTCAAGGCAAAGGCTTTGAGGTGTTCGACAAAAGCGAGCTGGTGGTAGGCATTTGCGCAACCGGCTGCGCCGGCTACACCCGCAAACAACTGGATGAGCTTACCGACTTTGTGCGTCGTCCGCAAATAGGTGCCAAGGGATTGGTTTACGTAAAATGCCAAGAAGACGGCACCTTCAAATCGTCGGTAGATAAATTTTTCTCACAAGAAGACCTCAAGCAATGGGCAGAAGCCATGGGTGCCCAAGCTGGCGACTTGCTGCTTATTCTTGCCGGCGAAGCCAACAAAACCCGCAAACAACTATGCGAACTGCGTTTGGAAATGGGCAACCGCCTGGGCTTACGCCCCGAAGGAGTTTACAAACCACTATGGGTAGTTGACTTCCCTCTGTTGGAGTGGGACGAGCAAACCCAGCGCTATTACGCCATGCACCACCCCTTCACCTCCCCCAAGCCAGAAGACATCCTGCTGCTCGACAGCGCACCGGGCAAGGTGCGTGCCAACGCTTACGATATGGTTATCAACGGGGTGGAGGTAGGCGGCGGCTCTATCCGTATCCACGACCAAAAGCTTCAGAAAAAGATGTTCCAAATTTTAGGGTTTAGTGATGAAGAGGCAGAAGCGCAGTTCGGTTTTCTGATGAATGCCTTCCGTTATGGTGCGCCTCCGCATGGTGGCATAGCCTTTGGTTTTGACCGCCTGTGTGCTTTGATGGGAGGCAGCGAATCCATCCGAGATTTTATTGCCTTCCCGAAAAATACTTCCGGTAGGGACGTGATGATAGAATCACCTTCGCCCATTGCCCCCGAACAACTCGAAGAACTAGGACTTTGCTTGAAAAACAACAACTAAACAAGGCATCTCTTTGAAGAGCACCTCTACCAAAGCAGCCTTCCACCGGGCTGCTTTCTTCTTCAGGAAGCAGGTTCGATTTTTTTTATCGAAGGTATTGCATGGTATTTTCTGGCTTTTTATATTTGCAACGTCGAAAAAGCAACAAGCCTCCCTAGCTCAATTGGTAGAGCAACTGACTTGTAATCAGTAGGTTGCAGGTTCGAGTCCTGTGGGGGGCTCTCACAAGAGCCGCATCATCCCAAGGTGCGGCTTTCTTTTTTTGCTTTCTGTTCTCTTTCTTTTTACACAAAATTCGTTTCCTGCACTTTTTTATACCGGGCGGTTTTGCTAAACTGCTTTTGTTTTTCAAACCATCATTGACTTATGACCACATTCAATAAAACCAAAATAGTAGCCACGGTGGGTCCGGCATCTCGCAGTCCCGAGATGCTGTTGGCGCTGGCACGCGAGGGGGTCGATGTATTCCGCTTGAATTTCTCTCACGGCTCACACGAAGAACATGCCGAGGTAATTCGTCATATTCGAGAAATCAACCAGCGGTATGGCTTCAACTTGGCTATATTGCAAGACCTGCAAGGACCCAAAATACGCATCGGCGAAATAGAAAACGGCGCAGTAGAACTAAAGAAAGGGCAACGTTTTGTGCTAACCATAGAAGAAACTGTTGGCAACGCAGAACGCGCCTCGACTACCTATCAAAGCCTTCCCGAAGATGTAAAAGAAGGGGAAATCATCCTGCTCGACGACGGCAACATTCAGCTGAAAGTAGTGGAACGCCATGAGAAAGAAGTTATTACGGAAGTGCTTTATGGCGGAGTGCTCAAATCAAGGAAGGGCATCAACCTGCCGTTTAGTCAGTTGTCCACCCCTTGCCTGACCGAAAAAGACACCGAAGACCTTTACTTCGGCTTGGAGATGGGGGTCGATTGGATAGCTCTCTCTTTTGTGCGCACTGCCACCGACGTGCATCTGCTGCGCCACCTGATTCGCCAAAAGGGGAAAAATACCCGCATCATTGCCAAGATAGAAAAGCCAGAGGCAGTCAAAAATATCGAAAGTATCATAGAAGCCGCCGACGGCATCATGGTAGCACGCGGTGACTTGGGAGTAGAAACCTACGCCGAGGAAGTGCCCGTCATTCAAAAGATGATTGTGGATAAATGCAAACGGGCAGCCAAACCCGTAATTATTGCCACACAGATGATGGAAAGCATGATACACAACCCCCGCCCCACCCGTGCCGAAACCAATGATGTAGCCAATGCCGTGATTGACGGAGCCGATGCCATTATGCTTAGTGGCGAGACTGCTGTGGGGCAATACCCTGTGGAGGTCATCAGAAGCATGGTGCGCACCATTCACTTCACCGAAACCCATATACAAAGCATCTATCATCAAAACTTAGAAGTAGCCAATCAAGGCTCGCCTGACTTCATTCACCACAGCTTGGTGGCTGCGGCATGTACCTTAGCCAAACACACCAATGCCAAAGCCATCGTAGGCATGACCCATTCGGGCTTTACCGCCTTCCGCATCGCAAGCCACCGCCCCGAAGCCGATATTTTCATCTTCACAAGCAACCGGCAACTGCTTACTGCAATCAACTTGGTGTGGGGCGTACGGGCTTTCTATTACGATAAATACGAAAGCACCGACACCACTTTTCAGGACATTGAAGATATTTTACAAGAACGGGGTTTCATTAAAGAAGGAGATGTTATCATCAAGATGGCAAGTATGCCCATCAAAGCACGCAAGAGAACCAACACCGTCAAAATCAACATAGTGGAAAAATCCAAATCTTAATTTTTGAGACCAAAGCAGGGCATTGAATAGACTTTATGCACTTCTGTGCAGATTCAAAAAAAAAGAGGCAACTTCCACAGGAAGTCGCCTCTTTCAGCTATTTTGAAGAGCTTAGGGCTATGATTACGCTTCTATTTTATCCACTACTTCAAACTTCACTCTTTCGGTGTTGCTGTCGAAGGAAACGTGTACCACATCGCCTTCTTTGACTTTACCGGCAATGATTTCCTTGGACAACTCATTGAGGATGAGCTGTTGGATAGCACGCTTCAAAGGACGTGCACCGAATTGCGGGTCAAAACCTACATCTGCCAAGAGGTCGTAGATGCTTTCATCGACTACCAACTCTATATTTTCGGCTTCGAGACGACGGTTCACTTGTCTGAGTTGTATTTCCACAATCCTACGTATGTCTTGCTTCGACAACGGACGGAACATGATGATTTCGTCCACACGGTTCAGAAACTCGGGGCGCAGGTTACGTTTGAGCAAGTCAAATACTTGTTCTTTAGTTTGTGCCACTATCTCCTCTTCATTTTCGGGGGTAATGTTCTCGAAATTGGCTTGTATGAGCTCAGCCCCCATGTTCGAGGTCATGATGATGATGGTATTTTTGAAGTTGGCGATGCGTCCTTTGTTGTCGGTTAGGCGTCCGTCATCCAGCACTTGCAACAAGATGTTGAAGACATCGGGGTGTGCTTTTTCGATTTCGTCTAAAAGAACCACTGAATAAGGACGCCGGCGAATGGCTTCGGTCAATTGCCCACCTTCATCGTAGCCTACATATCCGGGAGGCGCACCGATGAGACGGCTCACCGAATGGCGCTCTTGGTACTCCGACATGTCGATACGCACCATAGCGTTTTCGTCGTTAAAGAGGTAGTCGGCAAGAGCTTTTGCCAGTTCGGTTTTACCCACACCGGTAGGACCCAAGAATATAAACGAACCAATGGGGCGGTTGGGGTCTTGCAAACCGGCACGGCTGCGACGAATGGCATCGGATACCGCCCGGATGGCTTCGTCCTGCCCTACCACGCGCTTATGTAGCTCGTCTTCGAGATGCAAGAGTTTTTCGCGCTCGCTTTGCAGCATTTTCGATACGGGTATGCCAGTCCAACGCGACACGATTTGGGCGATGTCTTCAGCGGTAATTTCTTCTTTGAGCATGGGTTTATCGCCCTGTATCTCATGCAGTTGCTTGCGCAGTTCTTCGAGCCGCTTTTCGGCTTCAAGGATGCGTCCATAGCGTATTTCAGCTACACGCCCATAGTTGCCTTCACGCTCGGCTTGTTCGGCTTCTATGCGCAAGTTTTCGATTTCAGCCTTGATGCTTTGGATTTGATGTACCAGCTCTTTTTCTTGCTTCCAACGTGCTTTGAGTGCGTCGCGCTGTTCCGATAGCTCGGCTATCTGCTTGGAAAGCACCGCTTCTTTTTCCTTATCTTTTTCACGGCGAATAGCCTCCCGCTCAATTTCCAACTGCATAATGCGACGTTCCAACTCGTCGAGTTCTTCGGGCATCGAGTCTATTTCTATGCGCAGGCGTGCAGCAGCCTCGTCGATAAGGTCGATGGCTTTGTCGGGCAGGTGGCGGTCGGTGATGTAACGTACCGACAGCTCGACGGCAGCAATGATGGCGTCGTCTTGAATGCGCACGCCATGGTGTACTTCATAACGTTCCTTTAAGCCCCGCAAGATAGAAATGGCGTCTTCGATACTGGGCTCATCGACCATGACGGGTTGAAAGCGACGCTCCAGCGCCTTGTCTTTTTCAATGTACTTTTGATATTCTTTGAGTGTGGTAGCACCGATACAACGCAGCTCGCCACGTGCTAAAGCCGGTTTTAGTAGGTTGGCGGCATCCATAGCACTATCGCCACCGGCACCAGCACCTATTAAGGTATGAATTTCGTCGATAAACAGGATGACTTGCCCATTCGATTCGCTTACTTCTTTAATGACCGACTTCAAGCGCTCTTCGAATTCACCTTTGTATTTGGCGCCAGCCACCAATAAGCCCATATCCAAAGCTACCAGCTGTTTTTCTTTCAGGTTTTCGGGCACGTCCCCCGCCACAATGCGCTGTGCCAAGCCTTCGACGATGGCGGTTTTACCCACACCGGGTTCACCCAACAAGATGGGGTTGTTCTTGGTGCGTCGTGAAAGGATTTGCATCACCCGGCGTATTTCTTCGTCGCGCCCGATGACGGGGTCCAGCTTGCCTTCTTTTGCCAGCTTGGTCAGGTTTTTCGAATAGCGCTCCAGAGAACGGTACTTAGCTTCTGCGTTTTGGTCGGTTACGCGTCCGCCGCCACGCAGCTCTTTGATAGCCTGAATGAGTTGCTTCTCAGCAACCCCCATGTCTTTCAGCAGTTGGGCGACTCGGTCTTTACCGCTTAAAATACCCAACAGGATATGCTCGACGGCAACAAATTCGTCATTGAAGTTTTTCAGGTAATCCTCGGCTCGTTTGAGGGCTTGCGCCGCATCGTTGGACAAGTGCGGGCTGCCACCACTTACTTTGCCATATGAGTTGATGATTTCCTCTACTTTGTTTTTGAGATAGTTCAGGTTTACATTCAGTTTCTTGAACAGAAAACCTGTTACGTTTTCATCGCTTTCGAGCACTGCTTTGAGCAAGTGTCCGGTTTCTACTACAGAGGTTTGGCGAGCCTGTGCAATAGAGACCGCCTGTTGAATCACCTCCTGCGATTTAATGGTATACTTGTCGAAGTTCATAGTCTTATCCTCCTTTTTAATTGTTATTTTTGCCTTTTTTTTACACAAAGGGCAAGCCAAAAGACAAGCTAAGGACATAGTGGCAGTTTTTGTCAGAAAAACATTGTAAAACAAAGACAAAGTGTCTGATTTTGAGACAATCGAAGCACGTTTTCGTTTGCAGGAAATAAAAAACACGGGCGAGTGTGCCCGTGCCTGTGCTTGTCTGTTGCTTATGTAGGCTACTGCTGGGTCGGGAAGGTCATGTTCAAGTTATAGAAGGTAAATGCCCAGATGTCGGTCCACTCCTCGATGAGTTTGCTGACTGGCTTGCCGGCGCCATGCCCTGCCTTGGTGTCGATACGTATAAGTATCGGACGTTCTCCTTTTTGGTGGGCTTGCAGTGCCGCCACAAATTTAAAAGAATGAATAGGCACCACACGGTCGTCATATTCGGCAGTGTAAACCAAAGTAGCCGGATAGTCAGCCTCTTTCACGTTATGTACCGGTGAGTACTTAATCAAATATTGAAACTGTGTGGAATCCTCGCTACTACCGTATTCGTTGACCCATGCCCAGCCAATGGTAAACTTATGGAAGCGCAGCATATCCAAAACCCCTACGCCGGGCAAAGCCACTTGAAACAGGTCAGGGCGCTGGGTCATGCAAGCCCCCACGAGTAAACCTCCATTGGAACGTCCAGAAATGGCAATTTTTTTGGGGCTGGTGTATTTTTCCTGAATCAAGTATTCGGCAGCGGCAATGAAATCGTCAAATACGTTTTGTTTGTTTTCGAGCATACCTGCTTTGTGCCACTCCTCGCCATATTCGCCACCACCGCGCAGGTTAGCCACGGCGTAAATGCCGCCGGCTTCCAAGAAAGGAAGGATGCGCGGGTCAAAAGAGGGCAAGAGGCTAATATTAAACCCACCGTAGCCATAAAGATAAACGGGGTTGTTGCCGTCTTTTTTCAGCCCTTTTTTATGGGTTAAGAACATATGCACGGAGGTGCCGTCTTTGCTTTTATAGAACACCTCGCGTGTTTGATACTGCTTGCTGTCGAAGGTGGTTTTGGGACGGAAAAACTCCTCCACTTGGCGTGTTTTTATATCGTAGCGATAAACAGTAGGCGGGTAGAGATATGAGTTGAATACAAAAAAGGTTTCCTTGTCTTCTTCCTTTCCATCAAAACCGCTCACAGTACCTAAGGTAGGCAGCTGTATTTCGTTTTCAAACTCCCCGTTGATATTATACACACGCACTCTGTGGCTTGCGTCTTTCATAAAGATGGCAATCAGACGCCCGCCCACATGACTTACACTGCTCAATACTTCCTCTTTGGGTTCAGGGATGATGGTTTTCCATTGTGCAGGTTCAGGCTTGCGGGGATCTACCAGCACCAAGCGGTATTTTGGGGCGCCGGCATTGGTGAGCAGCAAAATTTTGTTGTTCAAAGTGCCCACAATGCTGTTTTCATATTCGGTAGTATTGATAAGCGGTTTAAAAGCAGCTTGCGGTTGTGCCAAAGGACGCCACCAGATGGCATTGCCGCCGGTGCCTTCGGGCATATGAATAAACAAATACTGCTCATCGTCGGTGGTTTGGGTATAGAAGTTTTGCAAGGGGCGCCCGGGGTCTTCGTACACCAACTGGTCATCACTTTGTCGTGTGCCCACCTTATGATAATACACCTTGTGGTATTCGTTTTTAGCTTCGTACTCTTTGCCTTTGGGTGGGGCGTCATAGCGGCTGTAGAAGAAGCCATCGCGATACCAAGAAATGCCCGAAAACTTCACCCATCGTAAATGGTCATCAAGTGTTTTTTTAGTTTGCAAATCAATGATTTTTATTTCCTGCCAATCGGAACCGCCTGCAGAGGTAGAGTAAGCAAAATAACGCCCATCGTTCGAGATGCTCCAATTGCCTACTGCCACTGTCCCGTCGTCGGAAAGGGTATTGGGGTCAAGCACCACTTCTTCGGTGCCATTTATTCCTTCACGCCGGTAAATCACGCTTTGGTTTTGAAGTCCATCGTTTTTGGTGTAATAATAGTATCCCCCTTTGAGTAAGGGTGCGCTCATGCGCTCAAAGTTCCACACTTCTTCAAGGCGTTTTTTGATGCTCTCACGAAACGGAATTTTTTCTAAATAAGAGAAAGTGAGTTTGTTTTGTGCAGCAATCCATGCTTGCACTGCCGCCGAGTCGGTATTTTCGAGCCAGCGGTAGGGGTCGGCTACTGTTGTACCAAAATAGTTGTCGAGTTGTTGAACGGTGGGCGTCTCCGGATAGATGAGCTTTTCCATTGAGTTTTGGGTAGTTTCCTGCGTTTGACAAGCCCCCAAAAATAAACATCCGAGCCAGTAGATATATTTTTTCATAGGCTTTGGTGAATTTAGTTTTATCTTAATGTACTAACGCCCAAAAAATCAAAGAAGTATAGCCATTTTGGGTTTGAACAAGTTTTTTAATATGTAGCCTTTTGATTTTGCCATCGATGAGTCGGAAAGCGGGGGTAATCTTAACAGAAATGCAATGCAGTTACTTAGAAGCAGTTTATCAAAAGTTGCCTTAAAGAGGCAAAAGTGGAAAGCGGTAGCGAAGACCGCAAAAATCTTAAAAACTTTTGCTTGACTGCATCACTTATGCTGTCAAAGAGCATCGCGTGATGCTCGAATGGGGCAATACTGATTTTTTGCAGTTTCCTTCCTGAGGTTTGTCGTTGTGCGAATTTTTTCTTTTTTTTCGACTGAAATTATTCATAAAACAGAAAAGCATGCTGGCACTGGTCGGTCGTTATTTTATTTTTTTGGGCAAGATGTTGTTTCTGCGCGAACGTCCGCGCATTTATTTGCAAGCCATCTTAGACGAGTGCATATATATTGGCATCAGTTCGGTGTTTATTGTAGTCATTGTATCTTCATTCATTGGCGCCGTTACCGCCATCCAAACAGCATACAACCTGGTGAGCCCACTTGTTCCGAAGTATGTCATCGGTTTGCTGGTGCGTGATACTACCTTGCTGGAACTTGCCCCCACCATCATCAGCATTATTTTGGCAGGTAAGGTAGGGTCTAATATAGCTGGCAACCTGGGCACCATGCGCATTACCGAACAAATCGATGCTTTGGAGGTGATGGGCATCAACTCGGTGTCTTATCTGGTGTTTCCTAAAGTGATTGCCGCCTTGCTTACCTTCCCCTTACTGGTGATTATGGCGGGTTTCTTGTCTATTTTGGGCGGTTATCTTGCCGGCGTACTTACGGGGGTGATTACCGAATATGAATATGTAAAAGGGCTGCGTGAGAAATTTGTTCCTTACAATATCACTTTTGCACTCGTCAAGACAGTCGTTTTTTCTTTTCTCATCACCACCATCTCTTCGTTCAAAGGGTACTACACACGAGGCGGGGCGCTCGAAGTGGGTTTGTCGAGCACCCAAGCCGTAACCAGCAGCTGTATTGCCATCTTAGTTGCCGATTATGCTTTGGCGGAACTGCTGTTGTAGTTCTCTTCCAATTGCAGGCGCACCAGGTTGTAATAGATACCCTCCGGGCGGGCAAGCAGTTCTTCGTGAGTACCTGCCTCGGCAATGCGCCCGTTTTTCAAAACGAGTATTTTATCCATATTACGCACGGTAGCCAGACGGTGCGCAATGACGATGGTTGTGCGCCCCTGCATAAGGGTCTCCAAGGCTTGTTGCACTGCCTGCTCCGATTCGGCATCTAACGAGCTGGTTGCTTCGTCCAAAATCAAGATAGAGGGGTTTTTCAAAATGGCACGAGCAATAGCTATGCGCTGACGTTGCCCACCAGAGAGCTTTACGCCCCTTTCGCCTACCACGGTGTCGAGTGCGTCGGGGAATTGAGCGATGAAATCCCAAGCATTGGCTTGGCGAGCCGCCTCGATGATTTCTTCTTCGGTGGCGCCGGGCTTGCCGTAGGCTATATTTTCACGAATGGTACCACCAAACAAAATCACTTCCTGCGGCACAATGGCTATGTGACTGCGCCATGCCCGGGTGTCGATGGCTTGCAGGTCCAGACCGTCTGCCAAGATACGTCCTTTCAGAGGAGTATAAAATTTCAATAGCAACTGGATGATGGTGGATTTTCCGGCGCCGCTGTGCCCCACCAAAGCTATCTTTTCGCCTGCCTGTATCTCAAAGCCAATACCCTGGAGCACCTCCACCTCTGGGCGGGTAGGATACGCAAAGTGTACATCTTCAAATTGTATGTTGCCTTTTACCTGCAAAGCAGGAAGTTCTTTCTGCAAAGCAGGTACTTCGCCTTGCTCTTCCAGTATTTCTAAAATACGCTCCGAGGCACCTATGCTTTTCTGCAACTGAGCATACAGGTCGCTCATGCCGCCCAAGGAGCCGCCAATAAAAACAGTATAAAGAATAAAGGAGAAGAGTTCACCCACTTGTAATTCACCGGCTTCTACCAACCTAGCACCATACCAAAGTACCAAAACAATACCGCCGAACAAAGCAAAGATGATAAAGGATATAAAGAAGCCACGGTAGCGAGCGGAATGCAAGCCGCTATGCACCACTTCATCGAGGCGGCGGCGGTAGCGCCCCAACTCGAACAACTCATTTACAAAGGACTTCACCACCTGAATTGCCTGAAGAGTTTCTTCCAAAACCACGTTGGCTTGTGCCAAAGCATCCTGTCGGCGGCGTGACAACTTCCTAATGAAACGCCCAAAGAGAATAGCCATCCCAATCATCACGGGGAAAGTAGCCAACATCACCAAAGCCAAGCGAGCAGAAGTAAAGAAGATGACTATCACACCAATCAAGAGGGTCATCAATTGGCGGAATAACTCAGCCAAGTTGAAAGAAAAGAGGCTTTCGAGCTGAGTGATGTCGGCACTCAAGCGACTGCTAAGGTCGCCAGCGCGGTTCTTTTCAAAAAAAGACAGGGGCAATCCCAGCATCTTTTCATATAAGGTAGCGCGTATATCAGCAATGGAACGCTCGGTAACAATGGCAAACAACCAAATGCGAAAATAGGAAGCCACCGACTGTATGAGTAATATCACTAAAAAAGCCATTGCCACCCGGTCCACAGAATTAAACCACTGCGCCCAGGCGTCTCCCTCTATGTCTTGCTTTATCTTGCCAAACAAAGAGGTGTTTGCCGCATCGGTGATTTTGCCCGCCAGCATAGGAAATGCCAAGGCTGTGAGCGTAGAAACCACCAAAAAAAACATGCCTGTGATAAAGTAACTTTTATAGGGTGCGGCAAAACGAGCAATACGCCACAGTTTTTTTAAGCTCTCTTTACTTAATCGCTTATTTTTCAAAGATTTATCTTTTTTTTGCTCTTGGTTACTTTTCATCACTTATTCAAATCAAACCAACACGCAATTTACAATATTTTCTATTAAGCATTGAAGGCGAGGTATTGGGAATTAGCCCTCGCTTTAAACACAAAAAGATGAGTTTGCAAGTTGGTGTTTTCTTTGTATTTTTATAACAACTGTAAATAACAATTATGGAAATTTTAGAACACTTACTCACTACTGAATCACTCATCAGCCTGCTTACTCTTACCTTCATGGAAGTTGTGCTGGGTATTGATAACATTATTTTTATCTCCATTGTTGCCAGCAAGCTCCCTAAACATCAACAAAAAAAAAGTACTAACTGGGGTTTACTCATCGCTTTGATTCCTCGTGTTGTGTTATTATTTGCTCTTTCTTGGATGATAGGACTCAATCAACAACTTGTTAGTATTGTAGATTTCCACCTGAGTGGACGCGATTTGATTCTCTTCTGCGGTGGTATATTCCTCATTTATAAAGCCACTACCGAAATCCATCAAAAGCTCGAAGGGAATGAGGAAATAATATATAAAGAAGAAGAAAGTGGCAAGTCGGCATTTTTCAGGGTAATTGCACAGATAACCCTTATCAATGTCGTTTTCTCGTTCGACTCCATCCTTACCGCCATCGGCTTAGTAGATGCTGACAAAGCCGAGAACCTGTGGATTATGATTATTGCTGTTGTCCTGTCTATGTTCGTCATGATGCTGTTTGCTTACCCCATTGCCCGCTTTGTGGAAGAACACCCCACCATCAAAATGCTGGCTCTGGCATTCTTGCTTATGATTGGTACTTTGCTCATTGTGGAAGCACTACACTATGAAGTGCCCAAAGGATACATCTACTTCTCCATTGCTTTCTCTCTGTTTGTAGAATTGCTAAATCTGAAACTCATCAAGCGTTCACAAAAACCCGTGCATTTGCACCAGCGCTATGTGACAATACAAGACGACCAAAGTGCTCCGACAATTCATCCGCCGGCTCCTTATCAAAACAACCAATATCAGAAAGAAAAAGCTAATTTTAATAAATAAAAACACATCTAATCATGCCCACCTTCAAAAGCCTGAAAGAATTTTACCTGTATTACAAGGAAAAAAATCCTACCAAGCTCAACTACGAACAGTTTGAGGCGCTCACTGCCTTTTTTCCCACCTTGTTGCTTATCTACAGCGATGGTATCATCGATAAACAAGAAGCTATTTATATTGACAAACTAAGCATCAGCCTGAGCCATCTGTTCCGGGAAGAAAACCTTTCAGAAGGTGCCCTCAAAGCACTGCAAGCCGAGTTTAAAACACAACTTGAATACCTGCTCGCGCACATGGAGGAGTGGCAAGAGGCTTTCCTCGATACGCTTAAAATGCATCTGACGCAAAAGCCTGAAAACAAGGACTTGATTGCCAATGCTGTTGAGATATTTGCCATAGCAGCACACAAAAACAAAGCCGAAGAAGTGAATATGTTGCAGCACATACGCGAACGCCTTGAGTTGAAAGATGAATAAAGATGAAGTTTTTTCAATGGTGGAAGTATCTTAAATGGGAGTTTTGGTCCTTCTGGTTGTTTTACATCCCCATTTATTTTTACTGGTTTTATTTAAGCCTGCGAGCACGCTCCTTCACCTTTTTTACTGCTGCCAATCCTTGCATGTTTCTCGGAGGCTTTACTATGTATTCCAAGTACGACATCTTGCGCCGTATTCCGGCTAAATACATTCCCAAAAGCATATGGATAGCTGAAGACTCTTCCATTGAACAAGTCATTGAAAAAATAAAAAAACACAAACTGAACTACCCGCTGGCTGTGAAACCGAACCGGGGCGAGCGAGGCTTTGCAGTGGAACGCATCAACAACGAAGCGGAACTGCGTAATTTTCTCAGCTCCTACCCTGCTTGGGAGTGGATAATTCAAGAGTGGTGCTACAGTCCCCTCGAACTGGGCATCATGTACTGTCGCATGCCAGATAGTACGCAAGGCAAAATCACCTCCATTGTCATAAAGGAACCGCTTCAAGTAAAAGGTGATGGCGTCCATACCCTCGGCGAGCTTGTTACAAGAGACGAACGCTGTCGTTATCACCTTGATTTTCTAAAAAAACAACACGCTCTGCAGTGGAATCAAGTGCCGGAAGCAGAAACAGTCATCCAGCTCACACACATAGGTAACCACAGCCGTGGAGCTACTTTTCGTAATGCCAATGAGCTTTTGACACCCCAACTACAAAAGGTCATAGACAATATCGCGCGCCACATTGACGGCTTCTATTTCGGTCGCTTTGATTTGAAAGTACCATCTATAGAAGAGCTATATGCCGGTCGCAATATTTGTATTTTAGAATTGAACGGCGCCAACTCAGAGCCTGCTCATATCTATGACCCCGATATGCCTCTATGGAAAGCTTACAGAGATTTGCTTAGACACTGGCAGATACTTTACCGCATCAGTGTAGCCAACCATAAGCGGGGTGTGCAATATGCTCCTTTTTCATTGCTGTTAAAAGCTATCAAAAACAATCTGCAACAGCGCAAAATATATGGACAAAAGCAAACAGCAGCAGAGCTAAAATGGCTTTCCTCTTACTAAAGAGCAGCCGATAAATAAGCCCTCCCCCGCATTATCCTAAAAAACAGGGCAACGCTCTAAAAAAATAGCTTCAATCTTCACGCCACCCCAACGATAAGCAAATGGTTTGCAAAGAAAAAATGTATCTATTTTCACACTTGCATACTCTAAAAATCGCAACAAGAGGAAGAGGTTAATCGCTTTTATAGCGAATAGCGCAAGCCTACCATTGTAAAGCAAGACAAAGGGGTTGCCCTTTTCATCCGAAACGCAAACGTAGTTTGCCATATCAAAGTTCAGGCAGTTGAGGCGCT
>NZ_JAASRN010000007.1 GCF_011761635.1 Thermonema lapsum | reverse complement strand
TCATCCTGAGCCAGGATCAAACTCTCCGTTGTAAAAAAAGTTTGATACCCGACAACGTGAACTCTCTCTCATTAGGTCAAAGAACGTCTGGCTCACAAGAGCCTTTGTGCCTTCCTTCAAAAGGCGGGCTCAAAATTAAACACCTTTTAATTTCCTTGCAAATTTTTGCATCACTTTTTTCGCCTGCGCTCCTCGCAAAAGCGGATGCAAATCTAAATACTTTTTTCTTCCCCTCCAAATTCTTGCCTCACTTTTTTTCGAACCGGGCTGCCTGCTGCTGCCCCCTTCCCCTCATTTGCGACTGCAAAGGTAGAATGCCTCAATATTCTGTGCAAGAGTTTGAAAGAAAAAATTTTTGTCAAAAAAACAAGTTACTGAGATACAGTGGATTAAAAAATTGAAACATTCTTTAAAAGCTCATGTCAACAGCTCTTGTATATTTGCAGCAGGTTTAAACTATCTTTTTTATGCTTCACAAAACGCAGAACCGGTACACATGGTGGCTTTTGCTGCCCTTGCTTGTTTATGTAGTAGGCGCCCCCATGGACTTAATGGATGTAGATGCTGCACAATATGGTGCAATCTCATGGGAAATGCTTGCTCATGACCTCTTTCTTCAAATCACATATAAAGGCAATGACTACTTAGATAAGCCTCCGCTGCTATTTTGGACTTCCATCCTATCATTTAAGTTGTTCGGTGTAAGCAATTGGACTTACCGGCTCATTCCAATTCTTGTGTCTTTGCTCGGTATTTATTCTATTTACCGCTTTGCGCTTCTTTACTACACTCGCCAAGTAGCTTATTGGGCAGCCCTGATATGGGCAAGCAGTCAAGCATGCATTCTAATGAATCACGATATTCGCACGGATACGATGCTTACGGCATGGGTTACCTTTGCCATATGGCAGACGGCAAGCTATTTGCGGCATCCTCAATGGCGCTCTCTTACAGGCATGGGCATAGGTTTGGGACTGGCAATGTTGGCAAAGGGTCCCATTGGTTTAGTAGCTCCTGCCTTAGCCATAGGTTTCGATTTGATTTGGCGTAAAGAGTGGAAGCAATTTTTTAGACCTGCATGGCTGTATGTGATGGTGATAGTAGCCATTATCTTGCTTCCCATGAGCATAGGGCTGTATGAACAGTTTGATGCTCATCCGGAAAAAGGTATTTCCGGTTTGCGTTTTTACTACTGGACCCAAAGTTTTGGACGTATTACGGGAGAAAACCCTTGGCGCAATGACGCAGGGCTCTTCTTTTTTGTTCATAGCTTTTTTTGGAGCTTTCTGCCTTGGAGTTTGCTGGCAGTAGCTGCTTATATTTTGGAACTCCGGCGCATATGGCGTTATCGTTTTCGCAAGATTAAACGCCAAGAATTCATAGCGTGGGGAGGTTTTACATTGGTTTTTATAGCGCTTTCATTGTCCAAATTCAAATTGCCGCACTATACCTTTGTGGTGTTTCCACTGATGGCACTCATCACGGCTAAGTGGATAGTTGTGCTGGCACGTGCCACCAAACACAAAAAAACAGTGCTTGGATTGCAGTATATCCAACGCTTTGTTGAGTCTGTGTTATTCACGTTGCTGTTGGTCATGTTGTTTTGGGTATTCCCCCTCCAATCGGGATGGGGTTGGGCAAGTGTAGCAGCAGGTGTCGCTTTGTATGGACTCAGCTATCGCTACGCGAGCAGTAGCTATGAAAAAATACTGGTGCCTTCTCTGGTTGCCATTTGTATAGTCAACATTTTCTTAAATGCGCATGTATATCCTTCTTTACTGCGCTATCAGGCTCCAAGTATTGTAGGGCGTTATATTCGAAAGCACAATATAGAGAACAACACTTACGCGCTACTTTCGTTTTATCACCCTTCGTTGGAGTTCTATGCCCAGCACATCGTGCCTGATTTAAAGGATAGCATAGAAGTAAGAGTAGAAGCCATGAATATTCAAGGAGCGGAAGCTAAAAGAGTGGCAGAGGAAAAAGTGTGTGCATCTTTCTTGCAGTCCTTTGTGAAGGATAAGCCGAAAAACCTCTACCTCTATGTTGATGAGCACTATAAAAAGTGGCTTGATAAGACCGGAGCCACTTATGAAGTAGTTTTGGAGCTGGAACGTTTTCCTGTTACTGAGCTGACCTTGCCCTTTTTAAACCCTTCCACCCGGGCACAACAGGTAAGTAAGCAGTACTTGCTCAAAATACACAAAGGGGGAGATATCATCGAGGCAAGCGGAAAACAACCGCAATAGTCATCTCTACCGGAAAAATCTGCGTGCCCTCCCTACCCGGCTTCCAAGGGGGGGCATTTTTTATTACCCGTAACACTTCTTCATCGCAACCGTAGCCAAGTCCTTTGGTAATTTCAGGCTCAACGAGGTAGCCATCTTCTCTTACCACAAAGCGTACAAACACATAACCTTCTATCTTGTTTTCAAGAGCTTCTAGGGGGTAACGGATATTTTCCTGAAGGTAGCGGTCGAAAGCTTCGTAGCCTCCGATGGGCTCGGGCATCACCTCCGCGGCTCTCAATACAATATGGGCATTCATGCTTGCACTTTTACGCTTTTGCGCATGCAAGCTGAACGAAAGCAAAACGCCTGCGATGGTGCATATGGAGAAAACGACCTTCACTGTTATGCCCTACTTTTTCAAAAATAATTTACGCAAAAATCTTGCTAAACACAAGCCAACGGGACTTATTTCGCATTTTTTAGCATACTTTTTTCTTGTTCATGCAGCACAACTCCCCTTACTATCCAATATTGAGCAGTTAAGTAGGTGCCCATAATCCAAACGTGCGCATAGGGTAGCGGTGTGAGGAACTTATTTACAGCCAATAAAGAATCCGATATTACAAATAACAGACTGCCAAAAGCTACCAAGAAACCGTGAGCGGTAAAACGCTCCCCTACACGCAGGAAAGCGGTCATGGACATCACAGACAAGACAGCAGCATAAACTATAAGTGGTAGTTTCAGCGCTCCGACTTTGGGCAAAAGCACAAACAATAAGCCCACTGCATAAACAAGTAATCCTCCCAGTATTGCCAACTGTTTTTTTATACGCATCCCAAGGGGCACAGGTTCTGAGGTTTTTATGAAAAGGAAAATATAGGCAAGGTGCGCCAACAAAAAGCTACCAAGCCCCGCCATAAAATACGCGGGGTGCTGTGTCTCGTACATCAAAAAGCTGTCGCCAAGGAAAGAAGCAAGCAAGGCTACTACCAACGCAAGTGGTGGCGTCGTGCCTGATGCGCGCAAAGCCATGACTGCATATAAGAGCAACAAAGGCATCAGCAGCGGCTTAGTGAGGTGGTGCACGTTCTCATATTCATTGAGAAGGATATGAAGGCTACCTGTCAAAGCATAGCCAATCAGAATATAGCGGTTCAATTTATCGTATTTCATGGAATTACAGAACCATCAGTTGAATAGTCACGAAAAGCAACAGGTTGCCCCCTAAAACAAAGAAGAAAGGCACGAGGGACGGAGTTTTAATCACTTCGGGCAACTTGCCTTTTATTTGCTCGCTCAGTTTTTGGGCAATCCCTTCTTTATTTATCTGGTCTTCATTTTTCTGCACTGCCAAAGTAAATACATCTTGCAAGTTCAACTTTTTAATCAGCAAATGCACTACCGGGCGCAAAAGCCACGGCAAATTGGGAAGTTTTTCTAAGTAATTGGGCAGCGTTTCAAACAAGAGGCTGCGAGTGAGCCCGTGCTCTATTTTCTCTTTGATGGCTTTGTGTTTAAATACAAAATCCAAAAATTTTTCCACAAAGTAATCCACAAAACCTTCGATGCTTTTGGTAAGGATATAGTGAACAGCATAGGCAATGCCCCACGCCCAAGAGACCCACAGGTAAAATATGGGGAACAGAAAAAAGAACAAAAGAATAAACAGGTAGCCCAGCAAGCGCCACAAGAAACTCACATGTGCGCTGCTTGTGAGATATACAAGAGCTGTGTCACTAAAAACATAAAGCGAGAAGTTAATAACCAGCCCCAGCAGGGCAAGTGCTGCAGCGCGCCAGCCGATAATCAAGACTATTTTCGAAACGAAAGCAGTCGTCTTTACCCCTTGTTTTAATCCTTTGATAAATAGATTTTCACCCATCGGTCTTGTGTTAAACTATTGAAAAGACTCCGGCATCAACAAAGAAGAATCGCCATAACTTAAAAAGCGATAATTTTTTTTCAAAGCCGCCTCATATACCCGGCGCCAATCATCACCAATAAAAGCCGCCACCAACAAAATAAGGGTTGTTTTTGGCATATGGAAGTTGGTAATCAATCCTTGACATATACGGAAGCGATATCCCGGCACAATATAAATTTGTGTATCGCCGACCAGCTGCCGTATTCCTTGCTTTTGCATGGTATCGAGCAGCACTTCTAATGCCTGCCGGGCAGAGAGGGTTGTTTGTGCGTGGCGGTAAGCAAAGAGCTTATCTAAGTAGAAGTCATGCAACGAAGGGGGTTCTTTTTCTTCATGGCACCACACCCCCAGCCAGTAGAGGGTTTCAAGGCTACGCATAGAGGTAGTTCCTACCGGAATAATGCGCCCTTTGGCTTGCAAGAAACGCTCGATGGTATCTTGCGATACCACCATTTGTTCTTCGTGCATGGGGTGCTTAAGAACATCTTCGGTTTCTTTGACCGGCTGAAAAGTACCAGCCCCCACGTGCAGGGTCAGTTCATTATAGCCCACTCCTTTTTTTGACAACTCGTGCAAGGTGGTTTCGGTAAAGTGCAAGCCAGCTGTGGGCGCAGCTACTGCCCCTTCACTGCGAGCATATACTGTCTGATAGCGCTCTTTGTCTATATGATTGTATTCTCGTTTGATATAAGGCGGCAAGGGTAGCTTTCCTATTGCCTGCACTATTTCACCAAAGGAAAAAGAGTTGGGCGTCCAATGAAAGCGCACAATATTATTTTCGGGGTCTTCGAGGTCGGCGAAGATAGTGCCTTGCTTCCCATCGATTTGAAAGTGGCGGCTCAGAAAGCCTTTCCAGCGTTTTTTGTTTCCTATAATACATTGCCAGCTGCAGGTCTCTTGTGTAGCCATATTGAGGGGTACCAACTTGGCAGGTGATACCGGGTGTAGCAACAACACTTCAATAACTGCCCCCATTGGTTTTTGGAAGAAGAGCCTTGCTGGAATCACTTTGGTATTGTTAAATACCAGCTCATCGCCGGCATTCAACAGAGTGGGCAATTCGTAAAAGTAATGGTGTTGAATGTTGCCAGCACGGTAATAAAGCAAGCGGGCATGGTCTCGAGGGGTTACTGGGCTTTGCGCTATGCGCTCCTCAGGCAACTCATAATCGTAGTCTTGCAAATTGATGACAGGCATTGTAGGAAAAGTACTCATAGGCTATGGTTTGATTTCCTGCAGTATATCGGGGTTAAAGTCGCAGGGCAAAAGTACTTCGATGGAGGGAAGACTCAAAAACTGTCCTCCGCCATATTCCAGCAAGATAGTGTATGCTTGTTTTTGGCGATGGTAAGTTTCGAGCATTACCTGCCGGCATTTACCACAGGGGGCTATTTTGAGAAAGTCTTTTTTTTCGGCACGGCGCGCGGTGATTGCCATAGCTACAATAGGCGAACGCCGGGCAGATGCCCCATAATAATACAGCAAACTCTGCTCTGCACACGCTCCACAAGGGTAAGAACTGTTCTCTTGGTTGTTGGCGCTGAGTATGCTGCCGTCGGCAAGCAGAATGGCAGCTCCTACGTGAAAATGCGAATAAGGTGCATAGGCTTCATAAGTAGCGTTGCGTGCTTCTGACATGAGGCGCTGGTAGTCTTCCGGCAGGTCGCTCCAGTCCTCATAGAGGGTGGCATCAAATAAAATTTTCAGCTCTTTCTTCATATAATCTTAATGTTCCTGAATGATGACCACACAGCGGTACACTTTGCCGAATCGGTTGCGCAGTGGCTCTATACGAATTTCTTGCACCACTTTTTTACCGCCTTTTTCTATTTCGCGTTTAGTTACTATGACTTCTCCTTTTAAACCTCTTTCATAAAGCGACTGCCAATAGTCGGCTTCTTCGAAATCATGGATTTTCTTTACGGCAGATTCACCGGCACGAATGTGGATATTGCGGCGTTTTAGCACTTCATCGGCGATGGCTTTGTTAAAGAAAGTAAGATTCATGCGTGTGTCGAAAGTGAATATGTAGAAATCAAGCGAGTTAAGAATGGCTTCTACCTCTTGTTCTCTTTCCTCCATCTTGCGTTTGGCTTGCAGTAGCTCCTCCTCTTGATGCTTCAGGTCTGTGATGTCTTTGGCAAAAACAGTTACTCCTATGGTTTTGTCTTCGTCATCGCGTATGGGTGTATAACTCACCAACAGATAAATTTCTCGCCCATCGGCGCCTATGTAACTCTCCTCTGCGCGTATGGTTTCCCCCTCCAAAGCTTTTTGGTAGGGTTCTTTCAACAGTTCATACCTATCTCGAGGTAAAGTATCCAATATATTGGTGCCTTCGCGCACATCACGCCCAATTTGGCGGAACATGCGGCGGGCGTTTTCATTGATGATGGTTACAAAAAAGTTTTTATCGATGGAGAAGATACGGTCTTCGGTGTTGTTGATAAGCGCCAAGAGGTTTTCATGCTGAATGTAGGCACGGCGTTTTGCTTCTTGCATTTGCCGCTCGGCTTCTTTGCGCCCGGTAATATCGGTGCCGAAAAACACTACTTTAATGGTGCTACCATTGGGGTCAAGCACTGGGTTGAAGCTCCCCTCAAACCAGCATTCTTTGCCTTCGTGGTCATAGAAGCAATACTCACCATATTCAGCTATTCCTCCTTTGAGCTTTCGCCATAACAGCTTGCTATCCTCATCTTCGGCTATGGTGCGGTTTTTCAACCAACTAATGTGCTTGCCCACAAGGTCGCTTTTTTTGTAGCCCAAGGAACGCAATGCCAAATCGTTTACCTCCAATATATTTGCCTGCAGGTCAAAAGTTATAACTGCTGTAGTGCGGTAAATGGCTTGAAGCTGCGCTTCATAGTCCAGAATTTTATGCTTCTCTTCGGTGATGTCGAAGCCGAGAAACAGGATTTTATCCACTTTGCCGCGGTGGTCAGGCACAGGCACAAAGCTCGCCTGCAACCACACTTCCTTTCCTTCTTTGCCTATGTGCTTAAACTCTCCTTTTTTTGGCTCACCTTCACGCAACGCCTGCCAAAAGGCGTCATACTCGGGGCTGTAGGCTGTTTCAGTATCCACCAACTGCCGGTGGTTCTTTCCTTTCAACTCCGTAAGAGAATAGCGCAGCACTTCGCAAGCCAAAGCATTGGCATTCAAAACACTTCCGTAAAGGTCGTATTCGATGTTGAGCAAAGAACTGCCTATAGCAAACGACTGCGCCGAAAGGGCTGCTTGATTGCGCTCCATTTCTTCTTGAGTAGCCTGCAGCTCTTCCATGTTTTGGGTAAGCATTTCCTCCTGCTGACGCAGCGCATTCACCACATCTTCCTGACGCTTTAATAGTAGGCGTGTACGCTCATTGGCTTTCACATTGTTGATGGTAGAGGCTATGTTGGTAGCGATGCGCTCGATAAACTCTATTTTGTAAGGCTCAAACTCATGAAAAGAAGCTAGTTCGAGCACGCCTACCAGCAATTCATTGAGTTTGAGTGGCACAATCAAAATGGCGCGGGGCTCTGCCCCTCCCAAGCCCGATTGAATGTCGGTATAGCCTTCGGGTACATCGGTGATGTAGATTGTTTCTCCATCTACCAAAGCCTGTCCAAGGACTCCTTCTCGAGGATACACACGGTTTTTCAGAAACTTTTGACGCCCATAAGCATAACAAGCTTTTAATTCGGCATAGATGCTTTTTTCGCCAGTACGCCTGTTTTCATCTTCCTCCATTACATACAAAGCCCCTTGGGCAGCCCCCACGTATTCTACTAAGCGTGAGATGAGCGCATAGCTCAGGGTTTGGATGTCTTGGTTGCCATATTCGCGCAGAACATCCACAAACACAGACAAACCTTGAGAAGCCCAAGCACGATGCTCTTCTTCTTCCTGTACTTCCGTAAAACGCATCTGCACGCTCTGTATAGCTTCTGCCAGTACAGGCATGTCTATTTGCTGCTTGTAAGGTACTTGATTAGCACCTTGGCTCCGCCCCAATTCCTTTATAAGAGAAGAGGTGCCCAGTATGTTACGCTCCATTCGTTCGATGGCGTGGGCTATCTCGCTAAGTTCATTGTTTTCATCCACAGGCGGCATCTGCCCGGAAATATCCCCTCTTTCAATGGATTTGGCTTTGTGCAAAAGGCTACGCAGTGGATGCAGCAAACGGTTGCGCACCAAAAGGGCAACCATCAACAGAACCAGCATGTTAATAAGCACAAAAACCGCAATGCTCCAATAGAAAGACCCTTGTGCCTCTACCAGCTCGAGTTGGAGCTGCTGATTTAACTTGGCATTCAAAGCCAACAAAACGAAGGTCTCTGACGCCAGATAGTTCATGGCACGCGTGATGGCAGGATTCAAGCGCTTGGTTTCGCCACCTTGTACTTGCAGCGCTTGCTCAAGGTCTATATCGAGGCTTAAAGCTTCGGGGGCTTCTTCTCTCTCAATCAGATATAAAGGCTGAGAAGCCAGTGTGTCGGCATACAAACGATAGGACTTCCACTTCTCTTGCATCTTGCGAAGCAACGGACGCGCCTCTTGGGATACTGCGGAGGTAAGCTTGATGGTCTGCCCACCTGCTTCCAATTCACCACCTCTGTCCAAAGCATTCAGCAATACAGCGTAAGAAGTGAGTTGTTCTTGCAGGCTGCGGCGGCGGTTCTCATTGCCGGCAGCCACCTGTTGCGCTTCTATGAACAGCTGTTGCAGGTCCATGCTTGCCTGTTGTCCTACTTCTAACAGTTGCTGCGCCTGCCGGTAGCCGTCAAAGCGCACGTACAACCAAGCAGCGGTTGACAACACCGAAAGCAAGATGGCAAGCAGCACCACTATAAAAACGGTATATAGCTGCTGTCGTTTGTATGCTTTTTTCATATTCAAAAGTAATTTTTGGGCATATCAGCCACTTGGCTCATTGAAATGTAGTACTTTTGTTCAAGAGTCTTTTTTACGAATATACGGCAATTTGTTGAAATCGCATAAAGGAATGAATAACAAAGTATTGTTGATAGGCGCAGGGCGCTCAGCTTCTGCACTCATTCGTTTTTTGGCAGAAAAGGTACGCACACAACACTGGCGGGTAACTGTCAGCGATGTTTCCAAAGATATTCTGGACAAACAGCTCTCGCCTTATCCCGAACTGCAAGGCGAAGCCTTAGACTGGCACCCTCACAAAATGCCAGAACACTTTTTAGCTTCATTCGATATTATCATATCTTTGTTGCCCCCGCACATGCACTTTCACGTCGCTGAGCTGTGTGTGAAGTACCGCAAACATCTCATCACGGCTTCTTACATTTCGCCGGAGATGCACACCCTACATTCAGCAGCAACTCAAGCTGGCGTGCTGCTACTCAATGAAATGGGACTTGACCCCGGCATTGACCACATGTCTGCCATGCAGATGATTGACAACATTCGCAAGCAAGGCGGCAAGCTGACGGCTTTTCGCTCTTCTACAGGTGGATTGATAGCCCCCGCCTCGGACAATAACCCGTGGCACTACAAGTTTACGTGGAATCCCCGCAACGTAGTGCTTGCCGGACAGGGCACGCCCGCCATGTATCGCGAAAAGGGAGATTACAAGTATGTGCCTTATCATCGGCTGTTCCAGCGGGTTTATCCCATTCATATAGACGGCTACGGTGAATTTGAAGCTTACCCCAACCGCGATTCTTTACATTACATGCCCTTGTATGGCTTGCAAGACGTGGAGACCATGCTGCGGGGCACCATCCGTCGCCGTGGTTTCTGCAGTGCTTGGGACTGCCTCGTGCAATTGGGGCTTACCAATGATGCCCTTTTGATTGATACCCAAAACCTCACTTGGCGCAAGCTAATCAATGCTTTTCTGCCCTATGACCCGCAAAAGAGTGTGGAAGAAAAGGTATTGCACTATTTAAACCTTGCAGAAGAGAGTCATGAAATGCACTGCTTGCAGTGGCTGGGGCTCTTCGAAGACAGTCCAGTCTACGCCCCCTCATCGCGGATGACGCCTGCTGCCTTGCTGCAGCTGCTGCTCGAGCAGAAATGGGCACTGGCACCCGGCGACCGAGACATGATAGTCATGCAGCACGAAATAGAGTTTGAGCTTGACGGCAAGCGGCACCGCGAAATCAGTGAGCTGGTTGTAGAAGGCGAAGCCAACGGCATCACCGCCATGGCAAAGACCGTAGGGCTTCCCTTAGGTATAGCCGCCGAGTTGCTCATAGAAGGCAAGGTTTCGCTGCGTGGCGTGCAAGCCCCCTTACATGCCGAGCTTTATGAACCGGCATTGCAGCGCCTGCAAGCATATGGAATTTGTTTTACACACAAAAAAGAAACAGCTGCTTTATGAAAAGAACAGAAATAGCAGAGCTGGGCGAATTTGGGTTGATAGAACGCCTCAAGAAATATGAAACTCACCACCACGATACTACGCTCAAAGGCATTGGCGACGATGCCGCCGTATGGAAAATAGACGAACAGCGCTACGGTCTGCTTTCTACCGACCTGCTGGCAGAAGGCATTCACTTTGACCTCAGCTACACCCCTTTGAAGCACTTAGGCTATAAAGCCATTGCCGTGAATGTGTCGGACATTGTCGCCATGAACGGCTACCCCAAACGGGCGGTAGTGAGCATAGCCCTCAGCAACCGTTTTTCGGTAGAAGCCATTGAGGAGTTGTACGAAGGCATGAAGATAGCATGTGAACGCTACCGAGTGGATTTGATAGGGGGAGACACTACCTCGTCGCGCAGCGGATTGATTATAAATGTTGCCATAGAGGGTGAAGTAGAGAGCCGACGCATCACCTATCGGAATACCGCCCGCACACATGACGTGCTTTGTGTAACCGGCGATTTAGGGGCTGCCTATATAGGCTTGCAAATTATGGAGCGCGAAAAACAGGTGTTTTTAGCCAACCCAGAACAACAGCCCGACCTCACCCCCTACGACTATGTGATAGAAAGGCTGCTTCGCCCCGAAGCACGCCTCGATATAGTGGAAGAGTTGCGCAAAAGGGATGTAGTGCCTACTGCCATGATTGACATTTCAGACGGTTTGGCTTCGGAAATTCTGCACCTGTGTACGCAGTCGGGAACCGGTGCTCTGATTTATGAAGAGCGTATTCCCATTGACCGCATGACTTACGACGTAGCCATAAATGAGTTCAAAATAGCGCCCACTATTTGTGCCATGAACGGCGGCGAAGACTATGAACTTCTGTTTGCACTTTCGCCCGCTGACTTCGAAAAAGTGAAAAACCATCCCGACATCGTACCCATAGGCTACTTAACCCATCCGGGCGAAGGTACGTATTTACAAACACGTGGTGGCAATCTGGTAAAAATAGAAGCACAAGGATGGAATCATTTCAAAAAATTGTAATCATCTGCTGCTTTGTTGCATTTTGTCTGAACAACGCGCTGGCACAAGACCAATCGACAAAAGTAGTAAAAGAAAAGTCGATGGTTACTGGCAAAGAAGTGGAATGGAAGATAAGCGGCGACGACCGCGTGGTGGTAGGCGATTCAAGCACACACTACATTCAGATTTACATTCAAAATGCTGGCAGTGTGCTGTATGGCAACCGGTGTGCCGAAGAACAAGCCGCCGCCATGGGATTGGAATACGTGCTCATTAGCAAAGACATAGGCTATGGAATGAGCCGCTGGGAACTTTTTTGGCAAAACAGCGCCGCCCACCTGCGTGCTTTTTTTAAAAACGGTTTTTTTTGGCAGAAGCGCTTGCGCCGCCGCATCCTTGACTGCCAACTGAAAACAGGGGACCGCATAGGCTGATGTGTGGAATCTTAGGACTTGCCGGAAAGAAGGCAGAGGGCTTCAATCGGCAGCTTTTCCTTCAAGCCCTCGATACCTTGGCGCACCGTGGACCCGATGCGCATGGTATCTTTCAAGCCGAAAAAATACATTTGGGGCATCGTCGCCTCAGCATTTTAGACTTGCGCCCCGAAGCCAACCAACCGATGTTCAGCCACTGTGGGCGCTATGTGTGTGTGTTCAATGGCGAGATATACAACTACCGGGAGCTGGCACAGCAGTTTGGGCTTCGGCTGCGCACCCACTGCGATACCGAAGTGTTGGTTGAGCTTTATGCCCGCTTGGGCGATGCTTTTGTGCATCATCTCAATGGCATGTTTGCCATTGCCCTTTACGACCGCCAGTTGGACTGCCTCACCCTCTGGCGCGACCGCTTGGGCATTAAGCCCTTGTTTTATTACTTCGACGGGCATACGCTGGCTTTCGCTTCCGAGTTGAAAGCACTCGAGAAACTGCATCTGCCGCTGCGGCTGCAGTCGAAAGCCATCGCTGCTTTTTTGCATGTGGGATACATCCCCGCCCCTCTTTCTATTTACGAAGAAGTGTACAAGCTGCCCCCTGGCAGTCGGCTGCGTTGGCACAACGGGCAATTACATGTTGAGCCCTACTGGCGTGCTCAAGACTTCGCACATATCGACCCGAAATGGACGGAGACAGAAGCTAAAAGCAAACTCAAAGAACTGCTAAGCAGTTCGGTGCGTTATCGTCTCATCAGCGATGTGCCTGTGGGTGTGTTGCTTAGTGGAGGCATTGACTCGAGCCTGGTCGCTGCTGTGGCAGCGCAAGAAAGTCCTCAGCGCATTCAAACCTTTTCTATAGGGTTTGAAGAAGAAAACTTCAATGAGGCACCTTATGCAGAACAGGTAGCTGAAAAACTGAACAGCATACACCACAGCGATTATATATCGGCAAGGCAAGCTATAGACCACATCCCCAAAATCATAGATATTTATGATGAGCCCTATGCCGATGAGTCGGCACTACCTACCTTGCTTGTGAGTAGGTTAGCCAAGCAGTCGGTCACGGTGGCTTTGGGTGGCGATGGCGGCGACGAGTTGTTTTGGGGTTACGGTGTGTATCAATGGGCAGAGCGAAGCGAACGCGCTTGGTTCCAGATGATGCGCCCTTTGTTTTCTTTGTTGTGTGCAGCTCCCGAACGGCGCCTGCGCAAACTGGCTAACATGAGCCAATGGAAAACAAAAGAACAGAAGCCATGGCATCTGTTTTCACAAGAGCAGGGCTTTTTTACTTTACAAGAAGTAGATAGGCTACTCTGCGCCCCTTCCACAGACTACGGCTTGCCTCCGCTTCTTTTTTCGCAAAAGTCGCCTCCTGCCTACCGTCAAGCGCTCTTTGACTTGTGCTATTATCTTCCCGACGACCTCTTGACCAAGATAGATAGAGCAAGTATGCAAGTGGCTTTGGAAGTGCGCGTGCCTCTGCTTGATTATCGTCTTGTGGAATTTGCTCTGTCGCTTCCGCCACAGTTCAAATACAGACATGGGCAAAGGAAGTATTTGCTGCGCAAGCTTTTAGCGGACTACCTGCCCCCCGCCTTATTTGAACGCCCCAAAAAAGGATTTGCCATTCCACTGGCTAACTGGATGCAAAGAGAATTGAAGAGTATGTTTTGGGACGGCTTATCTGCTTCGGTCATAGGCAGACACGGGATTGTAGAAACCCGCGAAGTGGAAAAGCTAAAACACGCCTTCGAAAAAGGAGACCTTTCGTGCTACCGCCGCTTGTGGGCACTGTGGGTTCTTCACCTCTTCATGGAAAAGAAAAAGGGCTAATGTTTAATTCTGAAACTTTAACTTATTCAATATCAACTTGTTATTTTCAATATTGAGCCATGCAGCATATTCAGCACCGTTGTTATCTTTGTAAACGACCACTTGAGGTAAAATGCCCGCCGGATACTCAATACCATCTATCACCATTTTGTATTCTTGTGTGTTCAAATCTCGATATACAAAAGCCCAATGTTTTTTGCTGGGTGAGAAATGTACTTTTGGATACCCGCTGAATACATCGATAAGAATGGGATACTCACCCATGTATTCTACCTCTCCGTTGATATAGGCATGCAGCTGATGGGAATCAAAATTAGTTTCACTTATGCTCCAGAAGTAAAAATCTTCTGTATCGGGAATAAACTGAATGTTGAGGATAGAGGAAAATTCACCCACATAGTATTTTTCATTGATAACCAAAGAATCCTTGCCTGTATCGTGGTTGGGCTTCACAATAGCCACACTGTTACGGCTGTCGCTCACTTTGAAATACTGCACGTTGCTTGAAAAGCCCTTTCTTCCTCGAAAGTAGAGGGTCTGTTGTGCGCCCACCACGTAGTTGAAGCGGTCGGGCTTAATACCAAGGTCATACTGTCTTACGAAGTCTTCATAAGGACCAAACAGCTGCCCATTGACCAAATAGTAAATCTTCTGATTTTTGATAACATTTACAGCGTAGTTATGGGTGGTATAAGCCACGCGGTTGTACTGCTCATAGTCGTAATCACCCACTAATCTGCGCTCAAAAAGCCCCAAATCGCCTTTGTCGGTAATAATAGAGTAGCGTTCAACCAACTCTTCAGTTTCCTCCATAGAGAGCTTGTCAATACCAGTGGCTACAATAGGTTCGGTATTGAATTTTTTTGCCATGAGAATCCACTGATTGATGTCGAGAAAGACGAACTGAAGGATTTCCTCAAAAGGACCAATCACATTGCTATTACTAAACTGTACATAATACTCATAGCGATTGCCGTCGTTTTCGAAAAATACCACCGCCCAGCTGTCGCCGTAGTTACTCAGGTAATAGTCTATAAGGTTGGGAAAGGGACCTTGCAGTTGCGTATTTACTCGAATACTGTACTCAGACAAGCGCTCGTTATATATGATGTAGCTTTCCAAATAGTCTGTTACACGTACATCGAAAGTACGCTGACCGGCAGGGTGTTTGTATATTTTGTAGCCATCAAAAATGACTACATTGCTGTCTTTTTGAGTATCGGTAAAGCACCAATGGCGATCGGTCAAAATAGGGGGAGCAATAGAACGCCGCTCGAAAGGACCATAAATCCCACGATTGATGATATATCTTCTATTTTTTTCTCGCTGGTTGTCTATAACTGCCAAATATCCCAGCCTTGACAAATACAAATGCAGATTGCTTTCACTGGTAGCTAGCACTTCCCCTTCTTTGAGGGTGTAAATAGTTTCTTTTTCTATCTCTTGGGCTTGAAGTGCCCACCCTAAAAACAAAAATAGACAGGAAAACCACAGCCGCTTCATGGCAGTTATTTTTTTGGAATGTGTTTGTTAAGCAAAAGCCCTACAGACAAGCAAGAGTGCTAAAAGGCTTTTACGATAGCGAATATAGGAAAGTTATGAGGTAAATCGTTTTTTGAATGCTTCGAACTTTTTTGCTTGTCATCTCTTTCACTTTGTTTGAAAGCGTCGGCTGCCTCTTGGATGAAGTCATCCACGTTGTATTTGATAGTAGGTTCTGGCTCGCCGGTAATGGCACTGTCTATTTTGGTATAGATGGTATTGCCCATACTGGCTTTCACAAAATTCAAACTCAACTGAAAAGCTCGATACGACTTTTCTTCTTCTATTTGCAGTTCGGTAGACATTTTTTACAAAGTCTTCTGCCGTTTCCATCGGTGTTTGTGTGTTTAAGGAGATTGAATGAATACAGGTAGAAAAAGACAATTTACCTAACTCTTCGTATCTGAAGCAGCAGATTGCTCCAATACCCTTCTGTGAGGCTGCTTTCTATGACACCACGGCTGGTAGATGCATGGATAAACCATATTTTATCGGCTGCTTCCACCCGGCTTATGATACCCACATGAGTTACTTTACGACTGTTTTTTGAGGGTTTGAAGAAAGCCAAATCGCCCACACAGGCTTCGTGCAGACTCACCTGCTTACCTATCTTCATCTGTTCCGAGGCAGTACGTGGCAGCTCTACCCCCACCTTCTTATATACCGTACACACCAGCCCAGAGCAATCGAATCCTTCATTACCAGTACCCCCATACTGATAAGGGCGCCCCAAATATTTTTGTGCTTCGCGCACCACTTCTTCATTTCCTTGCGTAGTTTTGCCTCTTGCTTGCCTGCTGGCGGCACAGCTTGCCAAAAACCATAAGCACGCCAAAGTCCAACATAAAGTAGTCAATATGCGTTTATCCATTGTTCCAACTTTATTGAAAAATACAGTTGCTATTGCCTTTACAAGCTAATAAAAAATCCTTATTTTTAGTACATCCACAAGCCGGGGGTTATTCTATGAAGCGTCCTATAGAGTACCAATATCAAGACAGCCACTTCTCTGCTTCAGAGCCCAACAAAATAGATGAGAGCCGTCTGCACACAGAAGAAATGCTGCTAAACATAGGTCCACAACATCCCTCTACGCATGGGGTCTTGCGTCTGGAAGTGCTTACCGACGGCGAAGTAGTCAAAGAAGTGGTACCACACATTGGCTATTTGCATCGTTGCTTTGAGAAACATGCCGAGTCTTTACCCTATAATCAGATTATCCCTTTTGTGGACCGCATGGATTATGTGGCATCCATGAACTCGGAACACGCCTTTGTAATGGGCGTGGAACGTATGCTTGGTATCCATGAACAAATACCCAAGCGGGTAGAATACATCAGAGTGTTGGTAGCAGAGCTCAATCGCTTGGCTTCTCACTTTATTGCTATTGGCACCTACGGACTCGATATCGGCGCCTTCACCCCTTTCTTGTGGTTGATGCGCGACCGTGAACACATCTTGCGCTTGCTCGAGTGGGTCAGCGGTGCCCGTATGCTGTATAATTACCTATGGATAGGTGGTTTATTTTATGACCTGCCGCCCGGCTTCGAAAGCCAATGCCGTGAACTTACACGTTATTTAAAACCTAAACTCGATGAAGTAAAACAACTGCTCATAGAAAACAAGATATTCATTGAGCGCACTGCCAACGTAGGCATTTTGCCGCTGCCCGTAGCCATCAACTATGGGGTGAGCGGTCCCATGTTGCGCGCCTCGGGGCTGGCTTATGATTTGCGACGCGTCGAAGGCTACTCTGTCTATCCAGAATTGGAATTCGATATTCCCATTGGGCAGGGACTTGCTGGTCGTGTGGGCGACTGCTGGGACCGCACATGGGTGCGCCTAATGGAGTGTTACGAATCGGTGAAAATCATAGAGCAGTGCATAGAAAAACTGGAAAAAGAATATAAACGAAGCCCTGACTTCGACCCACAAGCCTTGGTTCCGAAAAAAATACGTCCCAAGGCAATGGATTTTTATGTACGTGCCGAAAATCCCAAGGGGGAGCTGGGCTTTTTCTTTCGTAGCGACGGGCGCAGCGACATCCCATTTCGCTGCAAAGCACGCTCGGCATGCTTTGTAAACCTGTCGGTGCTACCCGAGTTGTGCCGAGGAGTGATGCTGGCAGACCTCATGGCTATTGTCGGTTCTTTGGATTTGGTGATGGGTGAAGTGGACCGGTGATGCAAGCGCGTCTTTTGCACATATGGCTATTGTTTTATGCTGGGCTAATGTCTGTTGGTTTGCCATTATATGGGCAAAACTACGCCCCCTTAATGTTGGTAAAAGACAGCTTACAGATTCAAAACCTCGAAGGACCGTGGGCTTTTTTTTGGCAGCAATACCTGTTGCCAGCGCAAGCTGCCCGGCAAAAAGCCGACACGCTCATGTTTTTGCCCGCTGACTGGAGCAACTACGGTTACAGTGTGTTTGGCTATGGTACTTACTACACCCAAGTGTTGCTTCCTGCTTGTGAGGAGTCATGGATGCTGGAAATCCCTAACATAAGCAGTGCTTATCGCCTCATTGTCAATGGCGATACACTCGCACAAGGGGGCATACCAAGCAGCCAGCGAGAAACAGAAGTCGCCGACTACCGTCGTCGGTGGGTGGAAATACCCAAGTCGTTGGGCGATACCCTGCAGATAGTGATTCAGATAAGCAATTTTCACTACAACCGCTCGGGCATATACCTCCCGCTTATGATAGGCAGCCGCCCCCTGATGCAAAAGAAATTCAAGCATGCCCGCAATTGGGAAATATTTTCCATGGGGGCGCTTTTTTTCATGTTTTTCTATCATTTGATGCTTTATTTTTTCATGCCTACCTACCAAAAAAAGGCAGTTCTTTGCCTTGCTTTGGCATGCTTGCTTTTTCTCATCCGTTTGCCGGTGGTCAACTCTGGCACACAACTGGTATTTGACCTTATGCCTTCGGCTTCATTTGCCCTGCTATTACGGGTGGAAGTGCTGACTGTCCTTCTAGGGGCTTCCTTAATCGTTTTGTTCATCCACAGTCTTTTTCCAGAAGAAACCAGGTGGAAAGTAGAGCGCGTCATCTTGCTTTTGTCTGCTTTGATGAGCCTGACGGTACTGCTAACACCCGCTTACATTTATGGCTACCTGCTGCCGCCAATTTACCTGATGCTTGCATTCAGCTATACTTATGCGATTATCCTCACCTACAAAGCGTGGCATAAAAAACGCAGCGGCGCTTCTTGGATTATGCTTGGTTATGTTCTCATCGCATTGCTGATGAGTTTGGAAATACTGTTTTTCTTGGGAGTTTTGCCTTTGCCTTACGGAAATACCACTTCGCTGGGCATGTTTCTGTTCCTGCTGACGCAGTCCATCGCTCTTGCGCAAATCTTCTCCGATGCATTCAACAAAGTAGAGCGCCTATCATCCACTCTGGAAAGCAGCGTGCAAGAGCGCACCATAGAGTTACAAATGCAAAAAGAATATATGGCGCAACTCAATCAGAGCCTGATGGACAGCCTGCAATATGCCAAGCGCATACAAACAGCGGTGCTCCCAGATGAAACAGAGCTCAAACGCCTCTTTCAGGATGGCTTTGTACTTTATTTGCCCAAGGCAGTAGTCAGCGGGGACTTTTACTGGTTATACGAAGAAGACCATACGGTGTGGGTGGCTGTAGGCGACTGCACCGGTCATGGGGTACCGGGCGCTTTTATGGCTTTATTGGCAAAAAATGCATTAGACAGTGTCATTATTCAGCAAAGAACCGATACGCCTAAAGAAGTACTCGAGCGATTGGATGTTTACTTGCGTGCCCAGCTTGGGCAAAGCAACGTCCGGCGTATACAAAGACAAAACTATGACGGTATGGTGCTGGCACTCTGCAAGATTGACAAAAAGCAAAATCAACTTGTATTTGCCGGTGCAGAGCGACCACTATGGCTCATACGCAATAAACAATTGCAATGCTGGGAAACCGGACGCGAGCTCATTGCCGGCTACACCCAACAACATAAACATTTCGAAGAGATTAGCATTGCACTTCACCCCGGCGACAAACTGTATATGTTCAGCGATGGTTTTGTGGATCAATTCAACGAATCTACTCGTAAGAAGTTCTCAAAGCAACGTTTCGAAGCCCTGCTCATCGATATATCAGACCACAGCATGCAAGAACAAAAAGACATTTTATTTGCTACTTTTGAACGTTGGCGAGGCAAAAGCCCTCAAATCGATGACGTGATAGTAATGGGCATAAAATACTAATAAGCCCCACTGAGTATCAGCTAATGCGTGCCCAATTCAGCTTTTCGGCTGCCTGCATTTGCACATGCTTCTTGAGCAGCGCATGTTCAGGGGCTTGCAAGGTAGGGTCGGCTGCCAACAGCTCTTCCACTGCTTTTTTTGCTTTCTCAATGATAGGATAATCCTTCGCCAAGTTGGTAAACATCAGGTTCAATCCGCTTTGACGCGTGCCGGTGATGTCGCCGGGACCCCGTATTTCCAAATCCACATTGGCAATTTCGAAGCCGTCGTTGCTCTCCACCATAGTACGTATGCGGCGGCGCGCCTCGGTGCTCAATTGATTGCCTGTCATCAATATGCAATAGGACTGCTCAGCGCCACGCCCCACCCTACCCCGCAGCTGATGCAGCTGTGCCAAGCCGAAGCGCTCAGCGTTTTCAATAATCATCACACTGGCATTGGGCACATTCACGCCCACTTCGATAACGGTAGTAGCTACCATGATTTGCGTTTCGCCACGAGCAAAACGCTGCATTTCATAATCTTTGTCTTGGGGGCGCATGCGCCCGTGCACAATACTGACGTGGTACTCGGGAAATGCCCTGCGGATACTTTCATAGCCATCCATCAGGTCTTTCAAGTCTAAGCTCTCCGACTCTTCAATGAGCGGATAAACAAAATATGCTTGCCTACCTTTTTTCAGCTCCTCACGCACAAACCCAAAGACGCTGAGGCGGTGTTTGTCGTAGCGGTGAATGGTGCGTACAGGTTTACGCCCGGGGGGTAATTCATCAATTATCGATACATCCAAGTCGCTGTAAAAGGTCATAGCCAACGTACGAGGAATAGGGGTCGCTGTCATTACCAGCACGTGCGGATGTATGCCTTCATTTTTTTGCCACAACTTAGAACGCTGTTCTACGCCAAAGCGGTGTTGCTCGTCGATGATGCTAAGCCCCAAGTTCTTGAATTGCACGCTGTCTTCGATAAGGGCATGTGTGCCTACCAGCAAATCAATTTCGCCGGATTGTAGCCCGGCAAGTAAAGCACGCCGCTCGGCTTGGGGGGTAGAGCCCGTAAGTTTGGCTACTTTGACCGGCAGTTTTTCGGCAAATTCACAAAAGCTTTTGTAGTGCTGGTCTGCCAATATTTCGGTGGGAGCCATCAGGCAAGCCTGTGCGCCGCTGTCTATGGCTATGAGTGCAGCAATGAAGGCAACCACCGTTTTACCACTGCCTACATCGCCCTGCACCAAGCGGTTCATCTGCCTGCCTGACTTCATGTCGGCATAAATTTCACGCAGCACACGACGCTGTGCATTGGTCAGGCGAAATGGAAGCACTTCTTCTATGAAGCGGCGCGAAAGCTCCACTTTATCCAGAATTTGCCCTGCAAAATGCTGTTTACGATAGATTTTAGCCTGCACCAAATAGAGCTGAAAGAAAAATATTTCTTCGAACTTCATGCGTTTTTGAGCCTGCTCGAGCAGGTAGCTGCTTTTGGGGAAGTGTAGTTGTGCCAAGGCTTCTGCTTTGGGCAGCAAATCATAACGTTGCCGAATAGAAAGAGGTAAAGGGTCTTGCACATGGGGCAAAGCTGCAGGCAACAGGTTTGCTATCAGGCGGCTGATGCCGCGGCTGTCCAAGCCTTTGCGTTTGAGTTTCTCGGTGCTGTGATACACCGGTCGCAAGCCCAGCTTGTCATCCCCCTGATAAGGCTCTATTTCAGGGTGCGGCATGGTATAGGTGTTTTGAAACAGCTGCACGCGTCCATAAGCCACATATTCAATGCCGGGCTTCAGTTGTTTTTTAATCCAATCTATTTTTTTGAACCACACCAATTCTATGATACCAGTGCCGTCGTAGAAATAAACAATGAGGCGACGTTTGGCACCACTGCCTGCCTCTTCCATGCCCCGTATCATACCTTTCAGTTGTACATATTTTTCTTCTTGGGACGTGAGCTCCTTGACCGTAGCAAAAGACGTGCGGTCTTCGTAGCGGAAAGGCAGGAATTCAAGCAGGTCGCGAAAGGTAAAAATGCCCAATTCGGTATTGAGCATCTGAGCCCGCTGTGGTCCTACCCCTTTGAGGTATGCAATGGGAGTGTCCCAATAAGAAGAGGCGGTTTTGTCCATCGACTTTTTTAGTTGATAGCCAAACAAAGATATTCAAAAAAACAAGGATGCTACCCGGTAGTGGCATTGTTGCTGCCGAGCTTTCTGTGTACCTTTGGGCATTCTATTATTCATTAGCTGATGGTTCTGGCATGTTGCTTTCACGGTATACTCAAGAGTGCATAGAGGTAGGCGTCGATGAGGTGGGGCGTGGTTGCTTAGCCGGTCCAGTAGTAGCTGCTGCGGTGGTGCTTCCTGATTCCTTTTGCCTGCCTTCCCTCAATGATTCCAAACAACTGAAAGAACAAGAGCGTATTGAGTTGGCAAAAGCTATACGCGCACAAGCCATCGCTTATGCCATTGCCGAAGCTTCGGTCGAAGAGATAGACCGCTACAACATACTGCAAGCTACTTTTCTGGCAATGCACCGCGCGTTGGATGAGCTCTTTGCCCGGCTTTCACCTCCCCCCGATTTGATACTGGTGGATGGCAACCGTTTCAAGCCCTACCCTTTCGTAGCCCACCGGTGTATAGTAAAAGGCGATAGCCAGTATGCTTCTATTGCAGCGGCTTCTATATTGGCAAAGGTGTATCGCGACAACCTAATGAAGAGTCTTGCACAGCAATTTCCTGAGTATGGCTGGGAAAGCAATGTAGGTTACCCTACGTCGGCTCACAAGCGTGCCATTGCGCAATATGGTATGACTCCTTGGCACCGCAAAAGCTTCAAGGTACGCCTGCCGTCCAACGCAGAGGGCTAAGACTTATCTTCGAAAGAAAAGGTTCTGTGTTTTTCATTCGATTATTTCTATTTTTGAAAAACTGTCTTTCCGAAAACAGCAATCTATGCAAACACAAGAATTGAAGCACATACCATTGGAACGGCTGCACCAAACCATGGGTGCCAAGATGGTAGAATTTGGGGGTTACTTGATGCCCGTAAGATACACATCCGAAAAACAAGAGCATCTAAATGTACGCGAAAACGTAGGGGTGTTCGATGTCTCTCACATGGGTGAGTTCTTGGTAAGCGGTGCACAAGCCTTAGATTTCATTCAGTGGGTAAGTGCCAACGATGCTTCCAAGCTAAGCATCGGCAAGGCGCAGTACTCCTACCTACCCAATGCGCATGGCGGCATCGTGGATGACCTGCTCATTTATCGCCTCGACGAACAAGAATACATGCTGGTGGTCAATGCTTCCAATATCGAAAAAGACTGGAACTGGCTGCAGACTCAGCTTGAGCGCTTCCCGCAGGTTCAGATGCGCAATATCTCAGAGCAGGTAGCCCTTTTTGCTGTGCAAGGACCACGCGCCGCCGAAGCAATACAGCGCCTTACCGATACAGATTTAAAAAGCATCCCCTATTACCATTTTGAAATTGGCACTTTTGCCGGCGTGGGCGAAGTCCTCATTTCGGCAACCGGATACACCGGCGCAGGGGGGTTCGAATTGTATGTGCCTGTAGAACATGCCGAAGACGTATGGAATGCTATTTTCGAAGCCGGCAAGGCGTTCAATATACAGCCGGCGGGGTTGGGCGCACGCGACACGCTGCGTCTGGAAATGGGCTATTGCCTCTATGGCAACGACATCGACGACCACACCTCGCCACTCGAAGCCGGTTTGGGCTGGGTTACCAAGTTCAGCAAGCGCTTCGTTGCCGACGAAATTCTGTTAAAACAAAAAGAAGAAGGCATCAAACGTCTGCTCACCGGTTTTAAAATGATAGACAAAGGAGTGCCACGTCAGGGCTTTGAAATAAAGAACCAATCGGGCGAAGTAGTGGGCAAGGTAACTTCGGGCACACTGTCTCCTTCGCTCAATGTAGGCATTGGCTTGAGTTACCTGCCTGTGGAACTGGCAGTCGAGGGCACTCACCTCTACATAGATGTACGGGGTCGCCAACTGGCTATTGAAGTAGTCAAGCCGCCTTTCATCAAAAAGCAGAACTAAGTCAAGCGCATGAAGATAGAAGTATGTATGTCGCCTGATTTGCTCCCGCACTACGATGCCGGGGGCAAGTGTGTGGTGGTTATCGATGTGTTGCGTGCTACCTCTTGCATGGTTACCGCATTGGCACATGGTATAGAAGCCATCATTCCGGTAAAAGAAATAGCCGAGTGCCGCCAATGGCAACAAAAAGGCTTACTGGCAGCCGGTGAACGCAACGGACAAAAAGTAGAGGGCTTTGACTTGGACAATTCGCCTTTCAGCTATATGCAGGAGGCACTCAAAGGGCAGACCATTGCCGTAACCACCACCAACGGCACCACTGCCATCGAAGCAGCCAAAGGCAAAGCAGCCCATATTTTAGTAGGGGCATTTCTGAATAAATCAGCGGTTATTGATGCTTTGCGAAGATTCAAAAAAGACGTACTGTTATTATGTGCCGGCTGGAAAGGGCGCGTCAATATGGAAGATACGCTCTTTGCCGGTGCCATTGTTGCCGGCATGCCCGAAGCCTACATCGAAGATGACGCCGCACTCATAGCTGCCGACCTGTATCGCTTGCATCGGCACAACAAAATGGAAATCATGCACCACTGTTCTCATGTGCAACGTCTCAAGCGTTTGGGCATAGAGAAAGACATCGATTTTTGCCTGCAGGAAGATGTTTACCAGGTGGTTCCTGTCTTGCAGGAAGACCGCTTGGTGCCGCTTGCTGCCCATACGGCATCCATTTCACAACTATAGCCATCAACCAAACCGTCATTTACATATGAACCTGAAACGCATAGGCATTCACATAGGGGTTGCACTGCTTTTTCTGCTGATAGCCATCGTCTATATGCCCGAAGTGCTGCAAGGCAAGATATTGCTTCAGCACGATATTCTGCAAGGCGAAGGGGCTTCGCACCAAAACGAACTGTTCCACCGTCAAACAGGTGAACAGCCGCTATGGGCAGACAACTTGTTCAGTGGTATGCCCGGCTACTTTGTGTATATGAAGACCCCCACAAGCCTTCCCTCTACCATTGGGCGCATGCTCTTCTTTGACATGGGGCTCAACCCTGCCAACTTCCTATTTTGGGCTATGCTGTGCATGTACTTGGCAGCCTACTTGTTGGGTGCCTCACCAGCAGTGGCAGTGGTCTGTGCGCTTGCCTATGCATTCGGAAGTTACAACATCATCAGTATTGAGGCGGGACATATATCTAAAGTCATTGCCATAGCCACCCTACCCGCTATGGTGGGTAGTGTTATTTATGCCTACCGGCAACACAACAATGCCTACCGCCTCTTGGCACTGTCGTTGTTGCTGTTTTTTACGGCTATCCATCTTTATAGCAATCATATACAAATCAGCTACTACGGAGCATTGATGCTGCTGCTGTATTTCTTTTTTGAATTGTACTTGCAATTGCGTGCCAAGGCATGGAAGTCCTTTCTCTACACTTCTCTGCTGCTTGTAGCAACTGCCGGCTTGGCGTTGAGTACCTACAGCACTCGTCTGCTCACTACTTATGAATACAGCCGCTATTCTATCCGCGGAAAATCGGAGCTATCAAACTCGCCTCTTGCCATTGTTTACCCCGAAAAGAAAGATTCACTGCAAGCAGCTGCCTCCCAAAGGGACGGCTTGGATATGGACTATGCCTTTCAGTGGAGTTATGGCAAGACAGAAAGCCTTACGCTGCTTATTCCCCACTTTATGGGAGGTGGCAGCACCAGCGGACTGGACACTCAGTCCCACACATACAAAGCATTGGTGCGGGCAGGCGTTCCCCCCTCGGCAGCTGCTGGTTTCGTAGGGCAAATTCCCCTCTATTGGGGCGAGCAACCTTTCACTGCCGGTCCCGCTTACTTGGGTGCTGTCTTTTTGCTGATATTCTTATTTGCATTTTTGAGTAGCCGCCATCCGCTGCGCTGGTGGGCAATGGCTTCGGTTGTGCTTTTGCTTATGATTGCCTGGGGAAAAAACTGGCTTTGGTTCAATGAATTGATGTTCCGCTACTTTCCGCTTTTCAACAAATTCCGGGCGGTTACCATGACTCTCACCCTGCTGGCATTGCCCATGGGCTTGATGATAGCGCTCTGGTGGAAAGAGTGGCAACAGCAAGGTTTAAATGCAGAATGGCAAGCTCGTAACCTGCGTATGCTGACCTACGCTGCTGCTGCTTTGGGAGGCTTGGCGTTGTTGCTGGCAGTTGCTGGGGGCGTGTTCTTCAGTTTCTCAGCGCCACAAGACAACCGGCTTATGGGCTACCTTGCGCAAGTCTTTGGCAATGAATCTACGGCATGGAGCATTATAGAAGCCATACGCAGCGACAGGCAAGCTATGATGCAAGCCGATGCATGGCGCAGTGTGATTTTTATTGCACTGGGGAGCGCTTTGCTGTGGTGGCTGGTGCGCCATCCAAAACAACAGGCTGTCTGGTGGGGCTTAGCCTTGCTTTGTCTCATTGACCTTTGGACAGTGGACAAAAAGTATTTGAACAAGGAAGACTTCCGCTCGAAGTATGAAAGAGAGCGCTTTTGGCAAGCCACCGACACAGACAAGCAAATATTGAAAGATACAAGCTATTATCGCGTGCTTAATCTGACTGTAAGCCCTTTCAACGATGCCACTACTTCTTACTGGCACAATTCCGTAGGGGGCTATCATGGTGCCAAGTTGCGTATCTATCAAGACCTGATTGAAGGTTATTTGAGCCAACAGCAATGGCATATCTACGATATGCTCAATACCAAGTACATCATCGTGCAAACGCCCGAAGGGCAAAAACAAGTACAGCGTAACGAAAAGGCACTTGGAGCTGCCTGGTGGGTAGAACGCTGGCAGTGGGCAAACAATGCAGACGAAGAGTTTCGCACACTGAAAGACCTGCAACCTGCCACTGAAGCCGTGCTGCGCAAAGAATATCAAACAGCCTTGGAAGGGCTGGAGCCAGCCCCCATAGACTCAGGCGAATACATCCACATTGTACGCCAAGAGCCACATCGCTATGTATATGAAACGCAATCGAAGCGCGAGCGACTGGCTATCTTTTCGGAAATCTACTACCCCGAAGGCTGGAAAGCCACCATCGATGAGAAAGAGGTGCCCATCCTGCGGGCAAACTACGTGCTACGGGCATTGCGTATCCCCGCTGGAAAACATAAAGTGCGTTTTGAGTTTAAACCAAACGCTTACGAAAAAGGGCAAACCATAGACTTAATAGCATCTATTCTATGGTTGGCAGGCATTTCTACTACACTCTTCTTTGCCGTGCGCATGCTGCGTTCTTCTTCCCATCAAGAACAAAAACCATAAAGGAATGTCTATGTCATCAAAGAAAAAGTTTGAATTCTCGAAGAGCGTAAACATCAAGAATAAAAGGGCTTACTTCGAATACCACATATTAGACACTTATGAAGCCGGCATTGTTTTGACCGGCTCGGAAATCAAATCTATTCGTTTGGGAAAAGTGCAGCTGCAGCAAGCCTATTGCTACTTCGACAAGGGCGAACTGTGGATAAAAGACATGCACATTTCGCCCTATGAACAAGGCGGGCACTACAACCATGAGCCCATGCGTCCGCGCAAGCTGCTGTTACACAAACGAGAACTGCGCAAACTCAAAGAAAAGCTCGAAGAAAAAGGACTTACCCTCATTCCTACCCGTCTTTATATCAACGACCGTGGCTGGGCAAAGGTAGAGATTGCTCTGGCACGCGGTAAAAAGCTCTACGACAAACGGGAAACCATCAAAAAACGAGAGCAAGAGCGTGAAATCGCTCGTAAAGAGTGGTAGCATTTATTAGAATTGTTGCCAAATTGTACCAAAACAACTCTACTTTCCGAAACTTTTAAACACAAAGCACACAAAGGACTTCATGAACCTACTGACTCTTGGTTTTCTCTGTGTTTAAAATCATTTTTTCGGATTTTAGAGTATCTAGCACATCCTCGATTTTATCGTGCAGCTGCACAAAGTAAAAACTGCACAGGGCTTGTAAAAACTTGCCTTCAGAGCGTATAAAGAGAAAAGTTCCCCTGCGCTCTGAAGGCTTACTTTACCGATAGTGAAACCCATTACTTTCTCCGCAGGGCTTTTACCTACGGCAGACTTTAACCGCCAATCTTCCTCCTTTTTTGCATCGGCGGTTGCTTTTTTTACCACAGAAAGCGCAGCTCGAAAGGCAGGCGCGCCTGCACTCCCTCCCAGCGTTTCACCTTTTCTAAAGGTGAAATCAATAAGCGGTATTCTTCCAGCGCTTCCGCCAACAGGGCTTTTGCATGGGCGCCTCCGAGCAATTTCTCTATCCAAGCTTTTTTTCCGGGATAAAAACGCACCCGGTAGTCATCGCCCACGCCCGCCATAGTGGCAGCAATACGCACGGCGTCGTCGTAGCTACCCAGCAAATCTACCAAACCACGTTCTTTTGCTTGTACACCGCTCCATATTCTACCCGAAGCCACCTCTAATACTTTCGCGAGGGGCATTTTGCGACCTTCGGCAACTTTAGTCGTGAACAGCTCATAGCCACGCTCTATTTGCGCTTGAATGATGGCTTTTTCATCTTCACGGATAGGACGCGTGGGATTGGCTAAATCGGAATACTTGCCAGTGGTTACCTGTTCAGTGGTTACGCCCAGTTTGTCGTTGAGCAGCTCGTGGGCTTCAAAAAGTACTCCAAAAATACCAATAGAACCGGTCAGGGTGGTAGGACGTGCCACTATGGTATCGCAATTCATTGCTATATAGTACCCCCCCGAAGCCGCCAAATCAGACATAGACGCCACAATGGGCTTTACTCCCCTGGTGAGACTTACCTCACGCCACATCTTGTCGGAACCCAGTAGGCTACCACCGGGCGAGTTGATACGCAATACAATGGCTTTTACATTTTTGTCTTCGCGAGCCTTCTTTATTTCTTTGGCTATCTCTTCGCCGTTGATGACGTCTAAGTTCTCTTGTCCGTCCACTATTTCGCCTTCTGCCACAATGACCGCAATGCGGTTTTTAGTTGTCTTACCCCCTCCTTGTTTGGCTTTTATGTATTTGTTCACCGAAATGTAATTGATTTTATCTTCTGCACCTATGGCTTTCTTAAGGCTTTCTTCCATCTCATCGGCATATGCCACGTGGGTCACCAAGCCCAAGCGCTGTGCATCTTGGGCAGAACGCACTAGCATGGAGTCGGCAATGGCACGCAACTCTTCCACACGCTTACTACGGTTTTTTGCTATTTTTTCCAAGTAAACTTGATAGATACTATTCAGGTACTCGGTAAGCTGCAAGCGGTTTTCTTCGCTCATGTTGTCGCGCAAGAAAGGCTCCACAGCGCTTTTGAATTGCCCCACTCGAAAGACCAAGGGCTTTATGCCTAATTTCTCCATCATTTTTTTCAGAAAAACCACCTCTACCCGCAAGCCATTGAACTCAACCAATCCCACAGGATTTAGGTAGATGCTGTCGGCAGCCGAGGCTACCAAATAGGCACCTTCGGAATATAGGTCGCCATAGGCATACACTTTTTTGCCCGACTTCTTAAAGTCTATAATAGCATCATGCAGTTCTTCGAGAGTAGCCATGCCCGCCATGGCAAGACCTCCTTTCAAGCAAATTGCCTGTATATTGTCATCCTCTTTGGCTTGTCGAATTGCCTGCAAGGCATCTAATAGACCGATGCTCCCCCCTTCGGCAAAAGGCACGGGCAGGTTCAATTCTTCAAAAGGATTGTCCTGCGTGCGCTCGCGGAAGCGTGCATCTAAAGGCAGCACCAATACCGACTTTTCTTTTACCACTACTTCTTCTGCATCGAACGCGGCGCCTACAAGCCCTCCCAACAAAAAAACACCCAACAGTGCAACCAACACTATGGCAAGCATGGAAGCTAAGGTGTACTTCAAGAAAGATTTCATATTACTTGTAATTTTGGCGTCTACAATAACAACGATATGGCAAGATAAGTTATTTTAAACAATGGAAAACATGCAGCGTATTTTTTTGGGATTAGGCAGCAATGAGGGCAACTCATGGCTTTTTTTACACCAAGCCCGTAGCCTCATAGCTTCGGAGGTGGGATGCATAGTCCGGGCTTCTGCCATCTACCACACAGCTGCATGGGGCGTGGAAAATCAAAACGACTATCTGAATCAAGTCATAGAAATAAGCACCCAGCTCCCGCCCCTGAAGTTACTTGAAAAGATACTGAACATAGAACAGCGGCTGGGCAGAAAGCGCCTCATACGCTGGGGAAGCCGCACCATCGACATAGACCTGCTTTATTACGGACATCTTAGCCTCGACACCCCCGAACTCACCCTACCACATCCACACATTCCCGAGCGGCGCTTTGTGTTGATACCTATGGTCGAAATAGCCCCGGATTTCGTGCACCCTGTTTTGCAAAAGAAACAAAGCGACTTGCTGCAAGTCTGTCCTGACAACGGAAAAGTAGAAAAAGCCACAGACGCTTTTCTTCCCTAAATCACTATCTTTGCCCCAAAAACCATGTTTGTTGAGCCTCACCTGAACCAAGCCCCTGCCCCTGTCGGCTGGATAGAAGTGATTTGCGGCGCCATGTTTTCGGGCAAGACGGAAGAGCTGATTCGCCGCATCCGTCGTGCCAAGATAGCCAAGCAAAAAGTGGGGATTTTTAAACCAGCCATCGACACGCGCTATCACCACGAAGACGTGGTTTCGCACAACGCTAACTCCATCCCTTCGGTACCGGTGGCAAATGCTGCTAACATATTACCACTGGCTGCAGAGTATGAAGTAGTAGGTATCGATGAAGCACAGTTTTTTGATGAACAATTGCCCCAAGTGGCTACTACCCTTGCCAATCAAGGCAAAAGAGTCATTATTGCAGGACTGGACATGGACTACCAAGGCAAGCCCTTCGGCTGCATGCCCGAGCTCATGGCTATTGCCGAGTTCGTAACCAAAGTACACGCCATCTGTGTGCGTTGCGGGGCGCTGGCTTCCTACTCATTCCGCAAAGTAGCTGCCGCCGACACCATCTTACTGGGCGAAACCGATAGCTATGAACCCCGCTGCCGTCGCTGCTTTATTTCCGAGACATCGCAAAGGCAATGAACCAAATGCTTCTTTTCTAAAAATCACTATATTTGCTCGGTCGCATTAGGCGCCTTATGTTGTACAAAACCGAAGTAAACAATGGCTTACAACACTGTTCTTGAAGTCTTAGGCAAAGAAGCAGAAGAGCTGCTCTCTCACGAATGTAAAACCATCTCGAAGGAGATGCTTCATCGCCCGGGTCCAGACTATATCGACCGCGTGTTTGTGCAGTCGAACCGTAGCCCGCAAGTGCTTCGCAGCCTAGCAACCCTCTTTGGTCATGGTCGCTTAGCCAACACCGGTTATCTGTCTATTTTACCTGTAGACCAAGGCATTGAGCACAGCGCCGGTGCTTCGTTTGCGCCTAACCCCATTTATTTCGACCCCGAAAACATCATCAAACTGGCTATTGAAGGCGGCTGCAATGCCGTAGCCACCACCTTCGGCAACTTGGCGTTGATGTCGCGCAAGTATGCCCATAAAATACCGTTCATCGTAAAAATCAATCACAACGAACTGCTCACTTACCCCAATAAGTACGACCAAGTAATCTTTGGCTCGGTAGAAGAAGCATGGAACTTGGGTGCCGTAGCCGTAGGCGCTACTATCTACTTCGGCTCGGAAGAGTCAAGCCGTCAAATCCAAGAAATAGCCGAAGCCTTCGAGCGTGCTCATGAGTTGGGTATGGCTACTATTTTGTGGTGTTATCTGCGCAACAACAACTTCAAAAAAGACGGCGTGGACTATCACACCGCTGCCGACCTAACCGGACAAGCCAACCATTTGGGTGTAACCATCCAAGCCGACATCGTGAAACAAAAGCTGCCCACTAACAATGGTGGTTTCACGGCGCTGAAGTTTGGCAAAACGCACGAAAAAGTATATTCGGAACTTACTTCCAACCACCCCATTGATTTGTGCCGCTATCAGGTAGCCAACTGCTACATGGGACGCATCGGGCTTATCAACTCGGGCGGCGAGTCGAAGGGCATGTCCGATAAAGCCGAAGCCATTCGCACCGCCATCATCAACAAGCGTGCCGGCGGTATGGGACTTATCATGGGTCGCAAAGCCTTCCAACGCCCCATGAACGAAGGGGTGGAGCTGCTGCACGCCGTGCAAGATGTGTACCTTGCCAAAGAAATAGATTTAGCCTAATTTTAAAGAAGGGCTTCGTGCCCTTCGCTCTTTCACCAAATACCTGCGACTATGTCTTGGTTTATTAGAAAAGAAAAAAATATTCAAACGCCTACAGAACAAAAGAAAGAAGTGCCCGACGGCTTGTGGCACAAATGTGGGCATTGCAAGCAGGTAATGTTAGCTGCCGACCTCAAAGCAAATGCTTATACCTGCCTTCATTGCGGCTTTCATGAACGCATAGGCTCTAAAGAATACTTCGAGCTGCTTTTTGACGATGGGCAATTCACCGAATTGAACCCCCATCTGGAATCAGCCGACCCGCTGAATTTCATAGACAGCAAACCCTATCCGCAGCGAATCAAAGAGGCACAAGCCAAAACTGGTTTGAAAGATGCCGTGCGCACTGCCTATGGCAAAATGAACGGCATAGATTTGGTTATCGCCTGCATGGACTTTTCGTTTATTGGTGGCTCTATGGGTTCGGTAGTAGGTGAAAAAGTAGCACGTGCCATCGATTTTGCTCGCGAAAAACGCTATCCGCTGCTTATCATCTCACGCTCGGGCGGCGCCCGCATGATGGAAGCAGGCTTCTCGCTCATGCAAATGGCAAAGACCTCTGCCAAATTGGCTTTACTCGATGAAGCTGGTGTGCCCTATATCTCTTTACTCACAGACCCCACTACCGGTGGTGTAACCGCCTCTTTTGCCATGTTGGGTGATTTCAATATAGCCGAACCGCAAGCACTCATAGGCTTTGCCGGTCCGCGTGTGATTCGTGAAACCATAGGCAAAGACCTGCCGAAGGGCTTCCAAAGTGCAGAGTTTGTTTTAGAACATGGTTTTCTGGATTTTATTGTGGATAGGAAAGAGCTAAAAGACGAACTCACAGCCCTTTTGAAAATGATTTGGGTGAACTAAGTCATCACAACTTATCTTAAACATACACCAAAGCCGTATGCCTTCTTTCCAAGACATGCGGCTTCGTTTTTATTTGCTTCATCGACTTATTTTTATTGCCCTTCTTTCTTCCGGGAAAGGATAAAACAGAAGCCTAAGCCAATAAGCTGCCTTCCTAATTATTCTATACTGCCAACGGGGGAAAACACAGAAAAAGCTGCCCGTTACTAATAATAATTCCGGTAGCGATAATAATAGGCTTCGGGGCTGTCGTCACACTCTCTACAATAGCGGTGGAAGCGACTATTGACAAACAAGCGGTAAAGAGCTACCCCCGCAACAAAGCCACCTATGTGTGCCCAGAAAGCAATACCGCCCCCCATAGAGTCAGCAAAAATCGAAAGCGTGCCACTTGCCAGCTGTCCTAAGAACCAAAAAAGCAGATACACAAAAGCAGGTATTTCAAAAAAGTAAGGTATAAAAAACAAAGGCACCAAGAAAACGATACGGCTATGTGGGAACAAGAACATGTACGCTCCCATAACTCCCGAAATAGCTCCCGAAGCGCCCAATGCTGGCACCGGTGAATACATATTCACCAAGTAGTGCGTATAGCTTGCTGCCACACCGCAAAGCACATAAAACAAGAGATAGCGCCCATGCCCCATGCGGTCTTCCACATTATCACCAAAAATCCACAAAGTCCACATATTGCCAATAAAGTGTGCCCATCCACCATGTAAAAACATGTTGGTAAGAAACGGATAATAATCCCCCCAACTTAGCAAATCCTTGTAGTAGGTGAACTTTTCCGGCACCAAGCCAAAAACCCGAAAAAAGAGCTCTATTTCATAGGGCGATAATTTGAGCTCATAAAGAAAAACCAGGGTGTTCAGAATGATGATTGAAATATTCATGAACGGAATGCGCCGAGAAGGGATGGTATCTTGCAAAGGGAACATAAACCAGAAATATTTTATAGAAAGGGCAATCTAAAAAATACAACCTCTATATTCAAGTCTTTGCGCCCTCTTGATTGCCCTTTTTTTATTTTTAGTCCTGCAAATATCCAAACTTGCCGGCATTAAAATCTGCTATAGCCTGCTTGATTTCTTCGAAAGTATTCATCAAAAAAGGTCCGTAATGGGCAATAGGCTCATGGATAGGTTCCCCACTCATGAGCACCAATTTGGCAGCCGGTGTTTCGGCACGCACCTCAAAGTATTCCCCTTCGTTATCCATCAGCGCTATACAATGAGACGGTACTTTTTCGCCATTCACTGACACCTCCCCCTCTATCACCAACAACAGAGTGTTGTAAGTGGCAGGCAAGGAAAGCGATAGGGATGCCCCTTGGGCAGCCAGCTCCACACTCCACAGCTCTATAGGGGTGAAGGTACGCGCAGGTCCTTCGACACCTTTGTAGCTACCAGCAATTACATACACGGCACTCCCTTGCGCATCCAAAACATACTTGCCCTGCTGTTCGCGGGTAATGGACTGATAACGCGGGGCTGTCATTTTATAGCGGGCAGGCAAGTTCACCCACAATTGCGCCACATGAAAGATGCCCCCCCGTTGAGAAAAGGCACGCTCATGATATTCTTTATGCAATACCCCACTGCCGGCAGTCATCCACTGCACATCCCCGGGACCTATCACACCAGCATTGCCGGCGCTGTCGTGATGAGCCACAGCCCCCTGAAAGACAAGTGTTACGGTTTCAAAGCCTCGATGTGGGTGCACCCCCACGCCACGAAGATGGGAAGTAGGCGAAAAATAGTGCGGTGGGTTATAATCCAACAAAAAGAAGGGGCTCACACGCTGCTTAAGGTTATACCCTCCCGGGAAAAAGTTGCACATACGAAACCCATCACCTACCATGTGGGGCGAAGGAGGTACTAAAATCTTTTCTATTTGCTTTGTTTTCTTTGTTACGTCCATAAAAACTCTTTTTTGTTTTTTTGAATAAGAAAATAACTCAAAAAAGTGAATAGTCAATGTTCTAACATTAAAAACAAAGCAATGGTTTTTATCTTTTAGCATAATTCAATACAAAGAGACGGTTGGCTTGATTTTCACAGCAAAATACCTCAATTTATAGAGCGAGCAAAAAGAGGTCTGCAAACATACATCTGCTCCCTCTTGCCAGTCGTCCCAAGTCTATATTCAACGACAGCCCCTATGCCTGCCCAGAATGTGGACACGTGTAGAATCCAACAGAGAAGATAGAAGCTCGCTTGCAAAAAATAGAAACGTGCCAATGGCAATGAACTGCACGATGACAATACCCTCATGCTCGTCAAAGACTTGGCGGTCAAACGCATTCCCAAGCCTGTGAAGACAGGCAATAAAGTCAAAAACACACGACTCACGGAGGATAAGCAAAATACAAGCTACGAAATAACAGTTTTGAGCTACGGCTTTAAAGTCTGATTTTGTAAAAAAAGCAAAAGAAATCAAGGGCTTGGCGAAATCAAAAAATTGCATAAATTTGCCCTACCAAGTAGCAGGTAGCGCCACAAGCGCTTGAAAAGGGAATCCGGTGCAAGTCCGGAGCTGTCCCCGCAACTGTAAGCCTCAAAACAGGCATGCACCAACCACTGCCACTGCCCCACGTTGGGGTGGGAAGGCGGTGCATGTGAGGCAAGCCAGGAGACCTGCCTGCTACTTCAGCGTTTTCAGAGCTTTCGGGGCAAAAGCACTGAAATGACAGAGTCTGCTTTAGCACTTTGCTCATTTCGTGAATCCCCCAAGCTTTGAATGGCGGTCATTCAAAGTAGTGGGTGTATGTGGCGTTTATTTTATTTTCTCTTCATCTATGGATGGCTTGGATTGCCTTTTTGGCTTTGGGCACAGTCCGACAGCACACAGGCTTATAGACTGCAGGAAGTACTCATCACCGCACTGCCCTATGAGCGTTATGGCGTGGGCTTGCAACGAATCACCCCCGACAGCCTACTTGCTTCCTACTTGCCAGCACAAAGCGTAGGCGACCTGCTGCTCCAATACCCCGATGCGTATATCAAAGCCTATGGTAGTGGCATGCTCCAGAGCATCAGCCTGCGTGGAACCGCAGCCGGACATACCGCCGTCTTATGGAACGGGGTCAATATCAACTCACCCACTTTGGGTGAAGCCGATTTTTCTACGCTTCCTCTGAGCAGTGCCTATCAACTGCACATCATACAGGGCGGAAGCAGCCCCTTGATAGGGAGCGATGCCATTGGCGGCGCCATCCTTCTGGAATCAAACGAACAAAGCAGCCGACTAGCACCGAGTCTCCGAGTGGCTTATCGCAGTACCCAGCAGTGGACCGGACAGCTGCAAAGTGGTTGGCAGGCTTCGGCACGGCTCCATGGCTTCAGTCAAGTCTATGGCAGCTACTCGCAAAATGTCTTTGAAAACCGACTGATTAAGCCCCATCGCAAAATAGACTACGCCCCCTTTCATTTTTTTGGAACACGCCAGGAGCTTTTTTACCAAATAAAAGAGCAGGCACAATTAAACTTTTACAGCTGGTATCACGAGTACGACCGTATTTTACTTAGCAACCGTGCACGGCAACTGGATAAAAACCTACGCTTGCTGCTGCAGTACCGAGACCTACATCAGCTGGCGCAGCTTTCTTTTGTGCGCAATTTCTTGAACTACAACGAAAGCAGCCAAACCAACACCTCACAATGGCAGGCACAATACCAATATGAGATAACGTGGAGCAGGCAGCTTAGCAGTCGAATAGGTGCCACCGGCACGCTGGTGCAAACCGATGTGGATAACTACGAAGGACACCCCCAACGGCGGCAGGTAGAGACCTTCGTCTTTACTCAATGGGAGCCTTCTGCCCGTCTGCATATCGCTTTTAATTTGAGAAAAGTGTGGGTAAACGCCTATGCCCCCCCTTTGTCTCCCTCGCTGGGCTTTGATTACCTGCTATTTTCTACAACTATGCTCAACCTAAAAACGGGCGGAAGTGCATCATTCAACTACAAGCTGCCATCGCTCAATGCTCTTTATTGGCAGCCGGGCGGCAATCCTGATATAAGACCGGAATCGGGCTTCTACAATAATTTCTATATACGCCTGCAACACCGTAAAGAAAAACAGCAATGGCAGCTCGGTGTAGAAGGATTCCGCAATCATATCAACGACTGGATTCTTTGGCAACCCGTTCCGCAAGGATATTGGGCACCCAGCAATGTCAGAGAAGTATTGTCTTGGGGCATACAAACATCACTATCTCACACGCAAAACACAAACCGTATGCTCTTTTCGCAAGAACTGCACTACACCTTTACCCGCGCCCTGAACCAAAAACCTACCGACAATGGCGACCAAAACAGTGTGGGTAAGCAGTTGCCCTACGTGCCTGAACATAGGCTTAGTGGAATGCTGAAATGGAAACACCACCGCAACTGGCTGGTCATTGTCAATGGGCAGTGGACCGGTCCACGCTATACCACTACCGACAACAGCTACAGCTTAACTGCCTTTTGGACCGCCGACCTGCATATGGGCAAACAGTGGCAAGCCAACTACGGTCAATGGAGCCTGCAAGTAGGTGTCTTAAACCTCTTCGATAAAGCCTACGAGCAAATACAAAATCAACCCCAACCCGGGCGACAGTATCAAGTATCCTTGCAATTTTCTTTACAATCTAAATAAAACGTCAAACTCAAACAGTCAAAGCCATGAAGAAAATCAACCGTCTGTTATTGTGGTTATTGGTGGGCGTAGCAGCCCTCCAACTCACCGGCTGTAGTAAAAAAGACGAAGCTGCCGGCTCTTATGTGAATGGTACTCTTGTGTTCAACGAAGGCAACTTTTTAGAAGGGAACGGAAGCGTAAGCTTTCTAAAAAAGGGCGAAAACAGTGCCCAAAACAACGTATTTGAAACAGAAAACAACACCCCCGTAGGGGGCATTATTCAATCTGCCCGCAAATACGATGACCGCATTTACATCGTAACCAACAACCAAAACTTTGTGCGAGTAGTGAACGCCGCCACTCTCAAGTTGGAACTCACTTTGCAGGAAGGCTTAGACAACCCCATTGACGTAGCAGTTATCAACGGTAAAATTTATGTAACCAACTGGGGTCCTATAGACAAAGCCTTTGGCAGCAATCCAGAATCGTTTGTAGCTATATACAATGCCAACAGTGGTGTCTTTATTAAAAAAGTACCTTTGACGGTACGTCCACAGGGTATTTGGGCATACAGCAGAAGCAAAGTGTTCGTGGCTGGCGCAGGCAGCAACATCATCAAAATACTGAACTCCAATACCGATACCTTCGACGGAGAAATAACCGTAGAAGATGGTCCTGAGCGTTTCGAAGCCGACGAGCAAGGCAAGTTGTGGGTAGCTTGCAGCAGTGGTCATTTGGTACGCTTCAACCCTGCCACCAACACTGTGGAAAGAACCATTGCCGTGAACCTAAGCAGCTACCCGGTACGCATTGCAAGCAACGGCGAAAGCATATTCTACTTCAGGGGCAACAAAGTGTACAAAATCAATGCTGCCAATCCGGTGGCTCCTACCACGCCTTTTGCTGAAATCAATGAATTCACTTCGTTCAATGGCATTGGCGCCGACAAAACCACTGGACACGTATATGTAGGCGAAGCTGTGTACACCCGCAATGGTGGTGTAAAAGTAATTGACAACAACGGACAAGTAATCAGCAGCTTCACAGCAGGCATTGCGCCCAATACTTTCATTGTTCAGTAGAGATTTCAGCTACCACTCCACAGAGTACTACACTACTCTATAAAAAAGGGTGTGCACACTGTGCACGCCCTTTTTGTTTTGGCTTTTGTGCTAAACTAACTGCCTCTTTTGATTGTTTGTATTTTAGCGTAGGCTTTTGAATTTTCACCGCTATTCTAATTTTCTTTATCTTTTATACACGCTTTTGCTCTTTTTTTGTTTGTTTAATAATTGAACCTGTTTGCAATCATGATGAAAAGCACAGCTGCCATTCCTGTCATCATTGCCCTTTCTGTTTCGCTGGGCATACTCATTGGCGCTACTTTTTTCCATGCCCAAGGAGAGAACACCCCACGCAAGCGATACCCCAAAATAGAGGAAGTGCTCTCCTATATCGACTTGTACTATGTAGATGAAGTAAACATCGATGAACTCACCGACTACTCCATAGAAAAGCTCCTTGAAAAGTTAGACCCGCACTCTGCCTATATCCCCGCCGAAGAAACGGAACTTGTCAATGCCGACCTGGAGGGGGCTTTTGAAGGCATAGGCATAGAATACATGCTGCTTAATGACACCATAGAAGTAGTAACCCCACTCACCGGCGGACCTGCCGAACAAGTGGGGCTACTTGCCGGCGATAAAATCATACGCATCAATGGTGAAAACGTTGCCGGTATAGGCATAGACCATCTGGGAGTATTCAAAAGGCTGAGAGGCAAAAAAGGCACCCAAGTAACCGTAGAAGTAAAAAGACAGGGCATAGACCGTTTGCTTAGCTTCACCATCATTCGCGACCGCATCAACACCCAAAGTGTCTATGCCTTCATGCTTGACAAACACACGGGCTACATCAAAATATCGAATTTCGCTGCCAATACCCATCACGAATTTCAAGAAGCGCTTAAGGAACTCAAGCGCAAAGGCATGAAACAGCTCATTTTGGACTTGCGCGACAACCCGGGCGGTTATCTTGACCGTGCCACCGACATCGCCGACGAGTTTCTGCCGAACGACTACCTCATTGTATATACCGACGGACGCGGCACGCGCTTCGACTCTAAAATAAAGGCGACTAATCGAGGGCTATTCGAAAAAGACAAGCTGGTGGTGCTTGTCAATGAAGGTTCTGCTTCTGCCTCTGAAATAGTTGCTGGTGCCCTCCAAGACAACGACCGCGCTTGGGTCATAGGACGACGCACCTTTGGCAAAGGACTGGTGCAAATGCCCATTGACCTGAAAGATGGCAGCGAGCTGCGTCTTACCATCTCACGCTATTATACCCCCAGCGGGCGGTGCATACAAAAACCCTACGACGGCAACAAAGCCCATTATGAAGAGGAACTATGGAAGCGCTATGAGAGCGGTGAGCTGTTGCGCCCGGATAGCGTTCATTTTGCCGATTCGCTAAAATTCAAAACACGCAAAGGACGTATTGTTTACGGTGGCGGAGGCATCATGCCCGACTTCTTCGTGCCAGTTGACACAGGCGCTCTTGCCCGCCTCAAAAGCGAAGTGTATGCCAGCGGAGTATTACAAGAGTTTGCCATACGGCATGCCCCGCAAATCAATAAAAAAAGTTACACAGCTATTTCGTTCCAAGAACAATGGCAACTGCCCGATTCTTTATGGCAATCCTTGCTTTCGAGTCTCTCACAAAAGGGCATCGATACTACGCTCTTGAATAATAACAGCGCAAAAGCCTCCCTATCTCACGAGCTGAAAGCACTCATTGCAAGACAACTATGGGGATACGAAGCTTTTTATTACATCCTCTACCAAGAAGACCCCTTTGTCAAAAAAGCCATAGAAATACTTCATATGCCCGAATAAAAGCTTAACATAAATACAATCTTTGCTTAAACATTACACACCTAAGAGATGATGAGGCACAGGCTTTTTTTTTTCAATATTTTTGCACTTTATTGCGATAAAGTTTTGATATTTCGTTTTTTCTCAAAAGAAAGAATACAATTATGCCTTCCATACAGCACAATCTTTTAAAACTATCCTTAAAGACTGCCGGCTTGGCTTTCAGCTTCAGCAAACCGAGCGTGCAAGGAATGCGCAGTCTTTTGGAGCTCATGAGTCTTTACACTTACATGCCATGGGGGGTGCACTTCCGTACACTAGACATCGACGGTATGTATGCCGAATGGATTACACCTTCCGACGCCCGCCCCGAAAAGGTAGTGCTATATCTTCACGGCGGCGCCTATGCTTTGGGGTCTCCCAATACCCACCGGGCTTTTGTAGGGCATTTAGCTAAGGAAATTGGCGCCAATGCCCTGGTAATTGATTATCGCAAAGCACCGGAAAACCCCTTCCCTGCCGCATTGGAAGATGCTGTCAAAGCCTATGAATGGCTCTTACATGGGGACTACCTGCCCAAAAACATTATCTTAGCCGGTGATTCGGCAGGTGGTGGTTTGTCGTTGGCTACGCTGATTAACTTACGCGACAAGCAAATGCCCCTTCCGGCAGCCGCCCTGCTTTTTTCGCCTTGGGTAGACCTCACCTTGAGCGGGGAATCCATTCTCAGGAACAGAGACAACGACAAAATACTGGAAGCTTGGGAACTACATGAAATTGGCGATGACTATGCCGGCGCCTATTCTTTGGACCATCCCTTAGTGTCGCCGCTGTTTGCCAATTTAGAGGGCTTACCACCTCTACTTATACAAGCAAGCGACGGCGAAGTGCTTTATAGCGATGCCACCCGCCTGCGCGACAAAGCCGAAGCTGCCGGCGTGCGTGTAGAGCTTCAAATATGGCATGACCTCATTCACTGGTGGCATTTGTTTGGCAAGTTTTTGCCCGAAGCCGTAGAAGCCATAGAAGAAGCCGCACGCTTTGCACGCAAGGTGTGGAAAATTGGTGAGTTTGAGCATCGCTTGAAACTCACGGAAAATCAAAACCAAGACGACAAAGCTGTTGCCTAATCTCCTGCTTGTTAGAGGCTTCTTGTATATCCAGAACACATAAAAAAAGCGTGTGGGTGAAATACCCGCACGCCTCTTTTTTGTTTTCTCTTAAGCAAGAAGCTTAGCGAATAGCCAGCTCATAGAGTTCGTTCACCTTCTCCCAGTTAATCACATTGTAAAATGCCTCGATGTATTCCGGACGGCGGTTTTGGTATTTCAAATAGTAGGCATGCTCCCATACGTCGATACCTAAAACAGGCACTCCTTGCACCGATGCCACGTCCATCAGCGGGTTGTCTTGGTTGGGCGTTTGAGTAATCAACAACTCTCCATCTTTTACGATGAGCCATGCCCAACCCGAGCCAAATACGCCAGCAGCTGCTTGACTAAATTCTGCCTTGAAGGCATCGAAATTGCCCCACTTTTTCTTGATGGCTTCTACCACATTCCCTTTCAGCTCGCCTCCTTTTGGGCTCATAATTTGCCAATAAAGGTTGTGGTTGTAAAAGCCACCTCCATTGTTGCGAACAACTGCCGGATGTTTGCTTACATTTTTGAAAATATCTTCAATGCTCATGCCTTCTAAAGCAGTGCCTTTTACTGCATCATTCAGCTTGGCGGTATAACCTGCATGGTGCTTGATGTAATGCAGGTTCATGGTTTGCGCATCGATATAGGGCTCAAGAGCATCTTCTGCGTAAGGGAGTTTTATTTGTTCGAATGCCATAGTTTATGTTGTTTTTTGTTTAACATGCAAGTTTTGAATAGTGAGTTGTCCATAAATATAACAAGCTTTTTTTGATTTAGTTTCTCAGCTTTTTAAAAAAGCTTTTGAGCAGCGCCGCTGCCTCTGCTTCCAAAACACCTGCTTTTACTTGGGTTTTGGGGTGCAAAATAGAGGGTTGATGCCTGCTGTAGCCCCGCTTTTCGTCGGAAGCAGCAAAAACCAAGCGCCCCAGTTGCGCCCATGCCAAAGCGCCGGCACACATCACGCAAGGCTCCAAAGTGACATACAGCGTACAATCAGGCAAGTACTTCCCTCCCAGTGCCTGTGTTGCCGCCGTCACACAAAGGATTTCGGCATGCGCCGTAACATCTAAAAAACGCTCAGTTTGATTGTGCGCTTTGGCAATGATTTTTTGCTCATGAACCAAAACAGCGCCCACAGGAATTTCGCCTTGTTCGTAGGCTTTTTGAGCTTCTTGCAAGGCTATCCGCATGAAATAGGCATCATCGAGTATCATCGGCTTACAGGCTGAGCAGATGGCACATCCGGAAGCGGTGTTTGCTCTTTTGGCAATTGTATGTTTTTCAGCTTCACCGAATGCATGATTTTGTCGGCTACAGGCTGCCAAAGTGCTTTATCCTGAATGGGGGCATTGAAGTTAAATACCACAATACGGTTATCTACCACCGTGTACATCATGTAGTAATAGCGCTTCACCGGGGGCTTGGTTACCCCAATAGCAGACTTTTCGCCTGCTTCATCGGCAAGGATGGCGTCAAACTCCAAAATTACATAGGTACGGTGCTTGATTTTTTCCACCGCTTCTTTATGAAAATGAATTTGAGTGTAAAGAGCTGCCAGCGTAGCTTTGTAGATGTCTTTCAGCAAGGGAATATCCTCTTGGGGCCAATACTTTTCTGTAATATTTACCCCCAAGTCTATATTGCCGTAGGGGTCGGAAAGCATCACGGTGGGCTTACGGAAGTAGGCATACTTCTGCGCCAAAAAGTCATCAGACATTGGCTGAAAGTCCACCGGCACCAACATGCTTATACCCGGTGTAAGCTGCCGCCGTTTGAGCTTGATGCTGCTTTGTGCCTGCCCACCAAAGGCAAAGCAGCTCAAAGCGAAGATGGCAACTACTACCCACAGTTGTCTTAAAATCATAGCTGTTGTTTTTTGCTTTACAAAGATACAAAACCTCTTTTATCCTGCGGAAGGGCATAAAATTTGATGCACACTCCCAAAAAACATATTTTTGTGTTCTATCATATATTTGTGTTCCATTGATTTCCAGCCAAAAGTTCAATTATTTTTAACCCCCATATTCATATGAAAATAGCAGTTATAGGTACCGGTTACGTTGGCTTGGTTACAGGCACTTGTTTTGCCGAGACAGGAAATACCGTCACCTGCGTCGATATAGACGAAGAGAAAGTAAAGAAACTACAGAGTGGTATAGTTACCATCTACGAACCGGGCTTGGAAGTTCTTTTTGAACGCAACATTCAACAAGGGCGTCTGAGGTTTACCACCGACTTAGCCGAAGGTGTTAAAGGCGCCAAGGTCATTTTTTTGGCACTGCCTACCCCACCCGACGAAGACGGCTCTGCCGACCTGAAATACATCCTTCAAGTAGCCGAGCAGTTGGGTCCTCTGTTGGAAGATTACACTGTGGTAGTAGATAAAAGCACCGTGCCGGTAGGCACTGCCGAGCTGGTGCACGAACGCATTGCCCGCAATGCCAAAGTGGAATTCGATGTGGTCTCCAACCCCGAATTCCTGCGCGAAGGGGTGGCTGTAGAGGATTTCATGAAGCCGGAGCGGGTAGTAGTAGGTACCCGTTCGGAGCGTGCTCGCAAAATAATGGAACAGCTTTATGCACCTATGGTGCGCCAAGGCAACCCCATTCTGTTCATGGATGAACGCTCGGCTGAAATGACCAAATATGCCGCCAATGCTTTCTTGGCAACCAAAATCACCTTCATGAACGAGATAGCCAATCTGTGCGAGCGCGTAGGTGCCAATGTAGATGAGGTGCGCCGTGGCATAGGCACCGACTCCCGCATAGGCAAACGTTTTCTTTTTGCTGGCATTGGCTATGGTGGCAGCTGTTTTCCCAAAGACGTACAGGCATTGGCAAAAACAGCAGAAGAAAACGGCTATAACTTCCGCATATTGAAAGCGGTCATGCAGGTCAATCAAGAGCAAAAAACAAAGCTTATCCCTGCCCTAAAAGAGTTTTTCGGGGGCAGCCTGCAAGGCAAGCGCATTGCCATCTGGGGCTTATCCTTCAAACCCTACACCGATGACGTTCGCGAAGCTCCTTCCTTAGAGAATATAAAAGTACTCTTGAACGAAGGCGCCATAGTGAAAGCCTATGACCCCGAAGCCATGGAGAATGTGAAAAAAATACTCGGCAACCAAATAGAATATGCTGAAAGTCCTTATGGAGCTTTGGTTAATGCCGATGCCCTCATGATTATGACCGAGTGGCCCGTATTCCGCACGCCCGACTTCGAGGTAGTAGAACAGCTGCTCAAAAACAAAGCCATTTTCGACGGGCGCAATCTGTATGAACCCCGTCAAATGGCAGAGCTGGGCTTCCACTATGTGAGCATAGGCAGAATGAAAGTTGCTCAGCCGGAAATTCAAGCATAAGCAGCTTGCAGGCGCCGACAAAACCAGCGGTGCCTACTCTTTTTTATCACCGCAAATCCTCAAAATATCATGAAAAAACGCGTATTGATTACAGGCGCTGCCGGCTTTTTGGGTTCTCACCTCTGCGACCGCTTCCTTGCCGAAGGCTTTCATGTCATAGGCATGGACAACCTGCTTACCGGCAACTTGGAAAACATAGAACACCTATTCCCCAATCCCGATTTTGAGTTTTATCATCACGACGTGTCGAAGTTTGTGCATGTGCCCGGCGAGCTGCACTATATCCTGCACTTTGCTTCGCCTGCAAGCCCTATTGACTATTTGAAGCTGCCCATCCAAACCCTCAAAGTGGGCGCCATGGGCACACACAACCTGTTGGGGTTGGCAAAAGCCAAAAAAGCCCGCATTTTAGTGGCTTCCACTTCTGAAGTGTATGGCGACCCGGAAGTGCACCCGCAACCCGAAGAATATTGGGGACATGTAAACCCCATCGGACCGCGTGGCGTGTACGACGAAGCCAAACGTTACCAAGAAGCCATCACCATGGCATATCATCGTGTGCACGGTCTGGAAACCCGCATCGTGCGCATATTCAACACCTATGGTCCCCGCATGCGCATGGATGACGGACGCGTATTGCCCGCTTTTATGAGTCAGGCATTGCGTGGCGAAGACCTTACAGTCTTTGGCGACGGCTCACAAACCCGCTCGTTCTGTTATGTCGATGATTTGATTGAGGGCATATTCCGTTTGTTGATGTCGGACTACCCCTACCCCATGAACATAGGCAATCCCGAAGAAATCACCATCAAAGAATTTGCTGAGGAAATCATTCGCTTGACGGGCAGCCGTTCCAAAATCAGCTATCGCCCGCTTCCGCAAGACGACCCCAAGCAACGCCGCCCCGATATCAGCAAAGCACGAAAAATATTGGGTTGGGAGCCCAAAGTGAGTCGCTCGGAAGGCTTGCGCTGCACGCTTGAGTACTTCAAAGCCAAACTACAGCCTACACAAGTTTCATAAAAAAAGAAAAGCACACACACTAACCAAGGCAAGCCTCTTGTCGTAAGGGGGCTTGCTTTTTATTCCTTCTCCGATTGCAAAATAAAGACATCCTCTTGCGAGCGATGCATATAATACTTTTCTCTGGCAAATTTTTCTAACAAAGCAGGGTCATTTTCCAAAGCCCTGCGCTCCTCTTTGATGAGCTCTATGGCTTCCAAGTAATATTGGCGTTGCTGCTGCAAACGCTCTATTTCACGTTTGCGTTTCCATTGCGTAATCAGGTCGTTGCTGTCAAAAAAGAGCATCCAAAGGGCAAAGATACCCCCCACAAGCACATAGAAATTCCCGACCAGTGTAAGCAAGCGGCGCCGCATAACCTATGTTTTTTAAAGATGAAAAGAAAGATACACATAGTTGACAAATGAAAAAGGTGCCACCCCTTGGCGGGATGACACTTCAAAAGCATATATCTCCTATGAAAGACAAAGCTTAGGCTTCTTCCAAAATACGTTCAACCAACACACGCACTTTGTTTTGTGCAACCTCCACCACACCACCTTCCACCAAGAAGGCTACTTCCTTCGAGGCAATACGATAACGTACTTCTCCTTTACCCAAAGTAGAGATAATAGGTGCGTGGTTTTTCAGTACTTGGAAAGCCCCCTTGGTGCCGGGCACAAATACAGTGTCCACTTCACCCGAAAAAACGGCTTTGTCAGGAGTGATAATTTCTAAGTGCAACATAGGGCTTTATTTTTGAAAAGCCGGGCTACCCGCTTTGCTTTCAGTCGGCAGCCGGCTTCTGATGGTTTACAATCCTTATTTTTTCTTAGCTTCTGCCAGCATTCTTTCACCGGCTTCGATAGCCTGCTCAATGGTACCTTTCAAGTTAAAGGCAGCCTCAGGCAGGTGGTCCAACTCACCGTTCAGAATCATCTTGAAGCCTTTGATGGTATCTTTGATATCCACGAATTCGCCCGGAATACCAGTAAACTGCTCGGCTACGTGGAAAGGCTGAGACAAGAAGCGTTGCACCCGACGGGCACGATGTACTACCAACTTGTCTTCTTCCGACAATTCGTCCATACCCAAGATGGCGATGATGTCTTGCAACTCTTTGTAGCGCTGCAGAATTTCTTTCACGCGCTGGGCTGTCTCGTAGTGTTCTTCACCTACAATTTCGGGGGTTAAGATACGAGAGGTTGAATCCAGCGGGTCCACAGCCGGATAAATCCCCAGCTCAGCAATTTTACGCGACAATACGGTAGTAGCATCCAAGTGGGTAAAGGTAGTAGCTGGTGCGGGGTCGGTCAAGTCGTCGGCTGGCACATATACCGCCTGTACCGAAGTAATAGAGCCACGCTTGGTAGAAGTGATACGCTCCTGCATGGCACCCATCTCAGTAGCCAAAGTAGGCTGATACCCCACAGCCGAGGGCATACGTCCCAAAAGGGCTGATACTTCCGAACCTGCTTGGGTAAAACGGAAGATATTGTCGATGAAGAAGAGGATATCGTTTCCTTTGCCTTCGCCTTCACCATCACGGAAGTATTCGGCTATAGCCAGACCAGAAAGAGCAACACGTGCACGGGCTCCGGGAGGCTCGTTCATCTGACCGAATACCAAAGTAGCCTGAGACTTAGCCAGCTCGGCTTTATCTACTTTGCTGAGGTCCCATCCGCCTTTTTCCATATCCTTCAAGAAAGCTTCGCCATAGCGGATAACACCGGACTCGAGCATTTCGCGCAACAGGTCGTTGCCTTCACGAGTACGCTCACCTACACCAGCAAATACCGACATACCGGAGTATGCCTTAGCAATGTTGTTGATGAGCTCCATAATCAATACGGTCTTGCCCACACCAGCACCACCGAAGAGCCCTGTTTTACCCCCTTTTACGTAGGGTTCGAGCAGGTCAATCACCTTAATACCTGTGTAGAGGACTTCGGTAGAAGTAGCCAAGTCTTCGTATTTGGGCGCCGGAGTGTGGATAGAGCGTCCTTTTTTAGTTTGAGGCTGCTCGATGCCATCGATGGCTTCACCCACTACATTGAACAAACGACCACGTACTTCTTGCCCCACAGGCATTTGGATGGGAGCCCCCAAGTCAATGACTTCCATGCCACGCTGCAGACCATCGGTACTATCCATGGCGATGGTACGTACACGGTCTTCACCCAAATGCTGCTGACACTCTAAAATTACTTTCTGCCCATTCGGCTTGGTTACTTCCAAAGCATTGAGAATATCAGGCAGTTTAGAGCCCTCAGCCGAGAAGCTCACGTCCACAACAGGACCAATGATTTGAACTATTGTACCTTTATTTGCCATTGCTTGCTAAAATTATAGCTATGATTAAAATTTGAATCCCTTAGGTATTCGCAGGGCAAATTTAGGTGAATAATTAGTTATTGCAAAAAATATTGAGCAATAAGTAGTTAAACTACAAGAAAAGGGCATAAAAACGAGGTTCGCCTTGCAGAGAACTCCAACTGTTTGAGCACTTAAGCAAAGCTCATAACAGTCTTACACCCAAAAACAAAATGCTGCCCCGACAACACGACACTGACTGTCATTTCCAACGCAATGCAGCGTAGTGCGAAGTCTCAAATTACCAAATAAGGAAGAAACAGAAATTTCTCGCTTACGCTCGAAATGAATAGCAAAGAAGGAAAAGCTGAAAGCGAAAGGCGCCAGATTTGTTTTTAGGTTGTGCTTCTAAAAAGAAAGACAAACCTCCGTTTTACCACGTATTTATATCACAGTGGTAATATGCAGGTAAAGTAAAAAACAAAGCAGAGCAACACATTCGCCCACTTGCTGAATAGCGCCCAAACAATCACCGGTATAGCCGCCTATTTTAGCTTTGAAATAGTGATACATGCGCTTTTGGACAAGATAAAGCAGCGCTATGGCAAGCAGGGCAACATAGCCCACAGCCAAGACAGCCACGACAAAGGCTATGGCACAAGCAACATAAAAGCTTTGCCTGCTCAGTCCTTTGGCTACAGGTCTTAGCTTGCTGGTAGCATCTGAACGGGCATAAAGCCCTTCTTTGATGGTACAGACGGCTGCCCAACGGCTAAGTACAGAAGCAGCCAACACGCCTGCAACAAAAAACCATACGCCTTGTTTCAACAGATGTCCCCACATAAGCCAACGCAAGGACAATGCGCCCCACAAGCCCACGGCTCCATAGGTACCCAAGCGGCTGTCTTTCATGATGTCGAGGATTTGCTGAGCCTGCCACCCACCCCCGAAACCGTCGCACACATCTGCCAAACCATCTTCATGAAAAGCTCCTGTAATCCATACCGAAGCCAAAAGGGCAAACAGGGCGGCTACATCGGCGTGTCCGCTTAAAAGATAAAGCACTACCCCCGCCATGGTGCTCAACAATGCTACCACAGCCCCCACCAAGGGAAAATAGCGAGTAGCTTCATTCAGCAAAGTGGGCTCATGACTCGTCATGTGTTGGGGCACTGGCAAACGGCTGTAAAACATCTGTGCTACCCAATAGAGCCTCAATTCCTGCCGAAATTTGTTTTGCAACCTCTTAATAAAGCACACGGAAACGGATGGTTTGCGGGATGCTCTTCAGCTCGTTGATGAGTGCTTGGTTGTAGTCCTTGTCTATATCGGTGATTACATAGCCTATTTGCTCGTTGGTTTTCAGATACTGCCCCAAAATATTGGCTTCATGCTTAGCCAACAGGCTGTTGATTTGTGCCAAAATACCCGGCACATTATGATGAATATGCAACAGACGATGGGCTTGTTGTTGTGCCGGCAATTGTAGGTTGGGCAGGTTCACACTGCCATAGGTAGTGCCCCTATTGATGTAATCGATAATTTTAGCTGGCACAAAGTTGCCTATATTCTCTTGCGCTTCTTGGGTGCTGCCTCCTATGTGAGGGGTCAAAATCACATTAGGGAGCCCTTGCAATACAGATTCAAAAGGTTCTTCGTTGGATTTGGGCTCTTCGGGGAACACATCTACTGCTGCCCCACGCAACTTGCCACTACGTATGGCATCGGCTAAGGCATTGACATCGACCACAAAACCACGGCTCAAGTTCAACAAAATAGCTCCATCTTTCATTTTGGCAATTGCTGCCGCATCTATCATATTTCGGTTTTCGGGGCGCCCATCCACATGCAAACTCACGACGTCAGCAATAGCCAGCAGCTCGTCCAAGCTGCTACATGCTTTGGAATTGCCCAATGGCAATTTATCCACGATGTCGAAGAAGTACACCTCCATTCCCAAGGCTTCGGCAAGTACCGACAACTGCGCGCCTATATTGCCATAACCGACAATACCCAGTTTTTTTCCCCGTATTTCATGACTGTTTTTGGCAGACTTCATCCAACGCCCGGCATGTGCGGCTTTGTTCTTATCGGGAATGCCCCGCATCAGCATAATCATTTCGCCAATAGCCAGCTCCACCACACTGCGGGTATTGCTGTAGGGGGCATTGAAAACAGCGATGCCCCGCTTGGTGCAATAGTCCAAATCTATTTGGTTGGTGCCTATACAAAAAGCACCTACGGCTATCAAACGTTTGGCATGAGCCAACACACGGTCTGTCAGCTGTGTTTTGGAACGAATCCCCAAAATAGACACCTCGCCGATTCGCTGCTTGAGTTCTTCCTCGTCGAGGGCGGTCGTCAGATGTTCTACTTGGTAGCCCTCTTCCTGAAAAATTTTGACAGCCACCGGATGCACCCCCTCCAGCAGCAACACTTTGATACGGTTTTTGGGATATGAAAATCTCATGGGCAATTTATGTCTGTATAAAAATTCATCTAAGGAAGGCAAAACAGCATCGGCATAAGAGAACACCTTTTGGCGGTGCACATTCTCGGCAAAAGCATAAAAAGCATTTGCCAAACCAGCAGCTTTTATTTCATAGTCAGTATAGCCGTCGCCTATGACATATATCTCCTCGTCGGGCAGCTGCCACGACTGCAGCAACTTGACTTTCCCTTGGTCATGCGCTAAGGGTATGCTTTCATCGTAGCCAATGACATAGCCCTCCGAGTCGAAAAGGAAGCGATTGGCAAACACTTGTTCAGGTGCGATGCCCAACATGGCAACTACTGGTTCTATAAACTCCCGGAAACCACTGGATATAATGCGGATATTGGCAGCATACTCTTGAAAAAAACGTTCATTGCGCCGAAAAGAGGGACTGATTTCTTCTTTCAGACGCTCCACCAAGCGTTCAATATGACGACGGTGCGGGCGTATGAGCGAAAGGCGCTCCTTCAAAGAAGCAGAAAAAGAAAGTTCGCCATTCATGCCCAGCTCGGTAATTCGACGCACAAGCTGCAGGCGCTCTTCGCGCGCCGGATGCTCCTGCAGGGCTATTTCGGCAAGCAGGTCTAAACCTTCCACGCGGGTGAAAGTACTGTCGAAATCAATGATGACGAGCATAAAGCAAAAGTGTTAGCGAATATTCGCTAATCAACAAAATCTGTCCTTGATATGCAAAAAATAATGCGTATCTTTTTCGAGCTCACACCGACAAAACAACTTATGAACTACTTAGCCCACTGTGTACTTTCAGGTGAGGAAGAAGCGGTGCTGTTCGGTAATTTTATTGCTGACAGTGTACGCGGCAAAGAAGCGTTGAACTATCCTCCGCTTATCTTGCGAGGCATTCGGCTGCACCATGCCATTGACACCTACACCGACGCCCACCCACTGGTGCGTCATAGTAAATCATTGCTTTGGGCTACCCAAAAACATTATGCCGCCGTCATCGTGGACTTGGTGTACGACCACTTCTTGGCAGCCCAATTCGAGCAATGGTTCGGTTGCTCGCTGTGGCACTACACCCAAGAGGTTTACCGTATTGTGGATGCCTTTGCCAGTTACATGCCACCTCGTGTGCAGCGCTTTTATCCTTACATGAAAAAACAAAATTGGTTATACGAATATAGACGGCGGGAAGGCTTGCAACGGGCATTGGAAGGTATTGGAAGGCGCAGCCGCCATGCCAACCGTTTGGCAGTAGCCATGCGAGACATAGAACAACACTACGAAACTTTACAAGATGATTTTTCTTCTTTTTTTCCTGAAATTCAGCGTTTTAGCAGACAATGGCTCGCATATCAATCTACACAATAATCGTCATCTGGTGCTTGCTTTTTTACCCAGTAGGCTGCTCTCCGGACAAAACAGGTGCAGGCAAGCAAAATGGCTCATCAGCAACGGAAAGTCCCCAATGGCAGGCATTCCACCCCTATGGGAGCTTTGCACCCGATAGCTTGCATGGTATCAACCGCGCTTTGCGAAAGATGATAGCAGGCGACAGTGTGCGCATTGTGTGCTGGGGCAACAGCATTACTTATGGTTTTCGACCCTCCTCCCCCAATCAAGCATTTTTACCCTATCCACAAGAGCTACAGCGTCTTTGGCAGAAGCGCTATCGCAATCCTTTCATCGAAGTAATCAATCTGGGGCATCCCGGCTGGCGCAGCGAACAGGCGCTGGCACATATCGACGAGGTGCTTCAAATGCAACCGGCAGTTTGCTTTGTCCATTTCGGTATCAACGATGCAGTCAGCAACTACCCTTTTTCTGAGTATGCTCATTATCTTGAAAGCATAGCCAGAAAGCTGCAGCAAGCCGGGATTGAGGTGGTGTTTCTTACGCCCACCCCCATTTTGCAATATGCACCCGAGCGTGTAAACGCCTACGCGCAACAGTTGCCCGCTTGGTGTGCCCAGCGCGGTTTTGCCTGCATAGACGTGCACGCGGCTTTCCGGGCGCGTATGCAAAGAGAAGGTTTGCCAATAAACAAAGTGCTGCCCGACGGCATCCACCCCGATGCCCCCTATTACCGGTGGGTAGCAGATGCCATCATGGCATGGTGGGTATCTTTGCCATTACCGATTAGATAAGTAAAATTTGTACCTTGGGTTTTTGTATGGCTTTACATCAGTTCACTAAATGAATGCCCTGTATGTTTCTATTTGAGTTTCACTTGCCGCTAAGCGAAGCGATGTCTGTGTTTACCCTTATGATGCTTATCGTTTTGCTTGCCCCCATGATATTCAAACGCTTGGGGTTGCCGGGTATGGTGGTTCATACTCACAGAGGCAACCCAGTGAGCACACGCATCATCACCAAACGTCCCCTTCGCAGCCTTGATGAAGCACAAATGCGGAGAAATTGACTTTTATTTTCTATATTTTTGTTCTTTTAAAAGAACCCAAAACCAACAGATATGGGCAAAATAAAACCAACGGCAGAAGAGCAGCACAGAAAACAACAAATTATTGAGGAGGTGAAAAAGATTTTTCGTGCCTACCTTGAAAATAAACAGCTGCGCAAGACTCCCGAGCGCTTTGCCATTCTGGAAGAAATTTATTCGCGAAACGGACACTTCGATGTGGAGTCGCTCTATATCAGCATGAAAAACAAGCAATACCGCGTAAGCCGCGCCACGGTGTACAATACACTCGATTTGCTCGAACAATGTGATTTGGTTATCAAACATCAATTTGGGCAGCAGACGGCGCAGTATGAGCGAGCCTATGGTTACAAACAGCACGACCACCTTATTTGCACCGACTGCCACCGTGTGCTTGAGTTCTGCGACCCACGCATTCAACAAATCCAAGATATGGTAGGCAAAATCATGCAGTTCGATATCTTGCACCATTCGTTGATACTGTACGGGCGCTGCAACAAAGAAAACTGCGAATACAGAAAGGAAGTGCTCGCACCGGAAAACAAAACGGAGGCTTAGCCTGCCAAAAAACGTTCTTCCATGGGGAGGCAAGAGAACCAACCGGTCAGGCTTTTGCGTGTGCGTTGTGTAGGCAACACCTCGTGCCACACCTCTGCACTCTGCATAAGCACGGCGCGCCCAAGCAAAGGCAACACATCCACGTAACTCCCATCGGGCTCGTAAATCCTCAATGCGCCCCCATCTTGCTCTTGCCAGTGCTCGTTCAAATATAAGATAAGCGTTATTTGACGGTAAGAAGTCCTTTCGAATTGGTCTAAATGCTTTTTGTAAAAAGCACCGGGTGGGTACACCGCTATGTGCCCCTCATAGTAGTTGAGCGGCAGAAAGAAAGCACGGCGAAAGCGCTCCATCATGCTATCCACCTGCTGCCAAAAGTACTGAATGACCGGCGCAGGGTCTTTGCGGTCCAACCAATGAATGAAATCGCTGCGTATTTCGCGTATCACTTGCTGCTTTGCCTGCTGCCCTATGGCTGCCTGGTGAAATAAAGCCGAATCACGCCCTTCCCAAGGCACAGCCTCTGCCAATGCTTGCGCAAATTGGGCATCAAAGGCATTCTCTATCAGCACCCAACGCCGGCGGGCTAAGTCGTCAAGTACCTGCTCCTTTTCCCAAAAAGGACGTATCATGACTGTCAGCCATTTGAAAGCGTGCAAATGTAATGCTTTTTTCTTTTCTTATGGGCAACAAAGACTCATGTTCAAACGCATAGACTTATGAAAAAAATAGGTGTTTTTACCTCCGGCGGCGACGCTCCCGGCATGAATGCTGCCATACGGGCAGTGGTACGCACAGCCATCTACAAAGAGGTAGAAGTGGTTGGTATTCTACGAGGCTACAACGGGATGATTGCCGGCAACTTTATCCCCCTGCAATCTCACAGTGTGAGCAACATCATACAGAGAGGCGGAACCATATTAAAATCGGCACGAAGCAAAGAGTTTATGACCTATGAAGGACGTAAAAAGGCATTCGAGCAGCTACAAAAAGCCGGCATCGAAGGGCTCATTGCCATTGGTGGCGACGGTACCTTCACCGGTGCCAAAGTCTTTTATGAAGAGTTTGGCATCCCCACGGTAGGCATTCCCGGCACCATAGACAATGACCTCTACGGCACCGATTACACCATAGGCTACGACACAGCCATTAACACCGCTCTGGATGCCATCGATAAAATACGCGATACTGCCGACTCGCACGACCGTCTTTTTTTCATAGAAGTCATGGGGCGCGACTCAGGATACATCGCCATTGCCTGCGGCATTGCCGGTGGCGCCGAACTGGTAATGGTACCCGAAACCCTCACCACCATAGAAGAGGTAGTGCAAACCATCAACCAAGGATGGAAGCGTTCCAAAACATCTTCGATTGTGGTGGTGGCAGAAGGCGATGAAGAAGGCAATGTACACGAGATTGCGGCAAAAGTAGCTGCCCGCTTGGAAGGTAAATACGACATCAGGGTTTCCACACTGGGACACATACAAAGAGGGGGCTCCCCTACTGCCCGCGACCGCATCCTGGCAAGCCGCTTAGGTGTAGCTGCTGTAGAAGCACTGCTTGCCGGAAAACAAAACATCATGATAGGCGTGGTGAACGATGAAATCACCCATGTGCCTTTCGAAGACGCTATCTACAAAGAAAAACCCATCCGTCAAGAGTTCATAGAGTTGGTACGTATTCTCAGCATTTAGCAACTCTCATGGTTTTTTCTTATTTTTGAACGGCAAAGTACTATTTTAATGAGCAACTTTGCCTCTTTATACCTATCTTTCTTCAAAAAATACAATTCATCATGGCAATACAAACCAAACGCAGCACACAAGAATATCTCGAGCTGGAAGAACGCTATGGCGCTCATAACTACCATCCTATTCCTGTGGTATTGAGCAAAGGCAAGGGGGTTTACGTCTGGGATGTGGAAGGCAAACGCTATTTCGACTTTCTGGCTGCCTACAGTGCCGTCAATCAAGGGCATTGTCATCCTAAAATTGTGCAAACCTTGGTGGAGCAAGCTCAAAAGCTCACACTCACCTCGCGTGCCTTTTACAACGATGCTCTCGGCGAGTATGAACAATTCGTAACTCAATATTTTGGCTTCGACAAAGTACTACCCATGAACACAGGTGCCGAAGCCGTAGAAACAGCCATCAAGTTGTGCCGCAAGTGGGCATATGAAAAAAAAGGCATCGCCGATGGCAAAGCCAAAATCATCGTATGCGAGCGCAACTTCCACGGACGCACTACCACCATCATTTCGTTTTCGTCTGACCCCGACGCAAAAAATCATTTCGGACCTTACACTCCCGGTTTCGTGAGCATACCTTACAATGACCTGGATGCCCTGGAAAAGGCACTTCAAGACCCCGATGTAGCAGGGTTTCTGGTAGAACCCATTCAAGGCGAAGCCGGCGTGTTTGTACCCGACAACGACTACATAGCCAAAGCCGCTGCCCTTTGCCATCAACACAATGTGTTGTTCATTGCCGATGAAATACAAACAGGCATTGCCCGCACAGGTAGCCTGTTGGCAGTATGTGGCAACTGCAGTTGCCAAGGACACTGCGAGCGGCAGGCAGGCACCTATACCCGCCCCGACATCTTGATTCTGGGCAAGGCGCTGTCGGGAGGTGTCTATCCGGTGTCTGCGGTTTTGGCAGATGACCACATCATGGAGGTCATTCGTCCCGGTCAGCATGGCTCTACTTTCGGCGGCAACCCCTTGGCATGCCGTGTGGCTATCAGCGCTTTGGAAGTAGTACGCGACGAAAAGCTGGCACAAAATGCTCGCAAGCAAGGAGAACGCTTCCGTGAACGCATGCGTGCCTTGCAGCAACGCTTCCCCGACAAAATCAAGGAAGTACGCGGGCGCGGCTTGATGAACGCTATTGAAGTATATGAGAAAGAAGGGCGTACAGCATGGGACCTCTGCCTCATACTCAAAGACTTGGGGCTACTTGCCAAACCCACACACGGCAATAAAATTCGTTTTACGCCCCCCTTGGTCATTACCGACGAACAACTCGATGAGGCTTGCAACATCATCGCAAAAGCTTTTGAGCAATTTTGATTTGAATGCAAATGCCCTTTGCTTGCTGTTTTACTTCTTTTTTTCTATCTTAAAGTAGGCAGAGTATTTTGCCTACTTTTTATTTGTTTTGCTCTTCATCTCGAGAACCAGAACTAAATTAGAAGGACTTGCTAACTAAATATAGATTTCATAATTTTGTAGCAAAAAAGTCATGAAGTGTCCAAGATGTAAAAGTAGTGAAAAAGTAAAAAATGGTAA
>NZ_JAASRN010000006.1 GCF_011761635.1 Thermonema lapsum | reverse complement strand
GGTTGAGGAGGAAAACGAGATGTTATTCAAAAAGTGAAGAGATGTTGAGAATAACCATTGCCTTATTTATCGCAAAAAGGAATGGAAATTTATCTGTATTTGGTTACTAATTCCCAAAAAGGGAATGATTAATTTGTTTTTATTTTATAACCAACACAGTAAATACTCTCATGTTTTCTTTCGAATAAATCAACAGATCCATCAAATTCTACAATTTTTACATTCTTAAATCCAACATATTCAACTAAATATTTCAAATTTTCTTCATCGAATAGATATTTATGATGCCCATCCATGTATGCTATATAGTTTATGTAATCAATCTTTGTTGTATTGTTAAAAGCAGGTTTATATCCCAAAAAATGGCTAGGTAATTCTTTATTTTCATAATAAGCGTTTATATAAATTCGAGCATTTGGAACAGCAATTCTTAAAATTCCTTTTGCTGGTTTCAAAACTCTATAAAATTCCTTAAGCAAGAAAATTATCTCTTTAAAATAAAAATGTTCTAATGTATGGGAAGTATAAATATAATCTAAAGAATTATCAGGAAACGGAAGCCCATTTCTTAAATCCCATACGAGATCAGATTTATAATTAAGGTCTAAAGTAAACCAACCATCTCTTTTGAAATCGCCTCCACCAACATCAATTTTTATTTCATTTTCTTTCTTCAAAATTTGCTTCACTCTTATTTTTGTTTGAAACCCTTTGATTTCAAAATAAGCTGATTTTAAAATTAGGGTTAGAAACTTAGATCTCTTGATAAGGTTTTTTAAATAATCAAAAGTCATCTTATCCATATTGGACTATTCCTTTTATGGTTTTTAAACAACTGTTTCTTAACCTAAATTCACAATTTATAAAAAAACTCGTGCTTTGTCCAAAAACAAGCCCATACCCTACCCAGCCTGACCCAACCCTACAGCTTTTCGCATAACCACCCTTCACTTTCATACCTCTCCTACTATCAAAAACATGTTAATTATTCCCACTTTAAACACTATCTCCTTCCTGATGTTCTCAAACTTCCTACTAACTACTAACTACGTGCTCCCCAAACCATCGCTTAAACACTGAAAAGAGAGTTTGTCTGTATGGTAGTCTCAGGGCAAACTTTATGAAGAGGAGCAGGAGTATTAGCTTGTCTGTGTATAGTGGTGGTCTTCCTGTTTTTCTGATCTGCTCTGTCTCTGCCTCTATACCAAATCCTTCAGGGTCTATTAGTACCTCTCCTCTTTTTATTAGCTCCTTGTTGTATTTACTCCAATCCCTTTTCATAGTTGTCTATTTTAACAGATAGGGCTTTTTAGACAAAGCAGCTCAAAGCGATAAAAAATGAACTGTCCCAGTGTGCACCCCTATCAAAAGGGACTTACTGAATGCGTTTCTGCTTGTTCTTTGTGAAAAAAACAAAAAAAAGTTGCACTAATTTTTGATTTTTTGAAATAAAAGCATATTATTATTTGTAAAATTAGAATTGTATTTCTATTTCGCTTATGCTTTTGTCAAAAGTAAATACCAAGAAAAAAATATTGGAGGCGGCATTGGAGCAGTTTAACCGGCGTGGATTCGCACAGGTGAACATGAAAGACATTGCCGAGGCTGCCGGCATCAGTCCCGGCAATTTGGCGTATCATTTCAAATCGAAAGAAAGCATTTTGCAAGCCCTTTATGAGCAGCTGGAAAGTGAACGCCAAAAACTCTTATCGGCGGTTTTGCAGTTGCCCACCTTCGAGCATGCTCATGAGAAGACGCAAGCTATCTTGGAGCTTAGCTACCGTTTCCGCTTTTTTTATTTGAACACCCTCGACATAGCCCAAGAAAGTGAGGAAGTAGCTGCCGCTTTGCGTGCACACATAGAAGCCCACATCGCTTATCTGAAAGGCATGCTGGATTACGCCGTAGGAGCCGGCAATTTGCAAGCCCGCCCCGAAGGCTACAATAGCTTGGCACATACGCTCTGGATGGTGCTCTTTTTCTTTCCTATGCAGCAGGCAATTCGTCGCCAAGCCGATAACTGGCAGGAAGCCCGCTTGCGCATGTGGCACTTGCTTTTGCCCTATGCCACTGAAAAAGGCAAAGCTAAAATAGAAAAACTCATTCAAAACAATGCTCTATGAGAATGCCCGTATTTAAAAGCCGTTGGCAGCCCAATGAAAGTAGCCGGCAGCAGGCTGCCCAAATGCAACAACTGCTCGATGAGTTGCAAAAGCACTACAATTCTTGTCTTTTTCAAGGCGAAGAGAAACACATACAGAAGGCACGAAAGCAAGGGAAGTTGTTGGCGCGCGAGCGCATCGAGTATGTTTTAGATGAAGGTTCGCCTTTCTTAGAGCTTTTGCCGCTTGCTGGTTTAGGTGGCAAAAGCTCTTCACCGGGTGGCACTACGGTGGGGGGCATCGGTTGTGTGTGTGGGCGTTGGGTGATGGTGATTTCCAACGTAGGAACTGAGAAGGGCGGTGCCATTGACCTGCCTACCCTACAAAAGAGCTTACGCCTCAACGAGATTGCCCGAGAAAATGAGCTGCCGGTCATTAATTTTGTGGAGTCGGGGGGTGCCAACTTGCCCGAACAAGCCAAAATATTCAATTATGGCGGGGCAATTTTTCGGGAAATTACCCAACGTTCAAAGATGGGCATCCCTACCATTTCGGTAGTGATGGGCAATGCCACTGCAGGAGGGGCTTACGTGCCCGGCATGAGCGATTATACCATCTTTGTTCGCGAACGTGCAAAGGTATTTTTGGCTGGTCCGCCTTTGGTGAAGATGGCAACCGGTGAGGTGGTGGATGAAGAGAGTTTAGGGGGGGCTGAAATGCATGCCACACAGTCGGGCGTTGCCGATTTCCTCGCCGATAATGAGCTGGATGCTATCCGTTTGGCACGTGAAATTGTAGGGCAGTTGCGCCCGCCGCGCACACACTTTACCCCCAAGCATACGCCTTTACCGCCTCGCTATGCTGCCGATGAAATTGTGCAGATAGTGCCACCTGACCCCAAGCACCCCTTCGATATACGCGAACTGATAGCCCGCATTGTCGATGATTCGCGTTTTTTGGAATTCAAACCTTTGTGGGGGCGTACGTTGGTTACTGCCTGGGCTGAAATACACGGCTACCCGGTAGGCATCATTGCCAACAATGGCGTGCTTTTCTCTGACTCTGCCAACAAAGGAGCGCATTTCATTGAACTGTGCAACCGCCAAGAAAAGCCCATTCTTTTCTTGCAAAACATCACTGGCTTTATGGTAGGTAAGCAGTATGAGCAGGAAGGCATCATCAAGCACGGTGCCAAGCTCATCAATGCCGTATCGAACAGTGAGGTGCCCCACATCACGCTGATGGTAGGGGCGTCGTACGGAGCCGGAAACTATGCCATGGCGGGGCGTGCCTACCGTCCACGCTTCTTGTTCAGTTATCCCAACAGTCGCATTGCAGTGATGGGACCCGACCAACTTGCCGGCGTAATGGAAATCGTACAAAGGCAGTCGGCAGCTAAAGCGGGCATCCCTTTCGACGAACAACAAGCCGCCATGCTGCGCCAACATTTGATGCAGGAGATAGAAAAGACCTCGAATGCATGGTACAGCACCGCCCAAGTGTGGGACGATGGCGTCATAGACCCACGCCTCACGCGCGATTATTTGGGTATTTGTTTGTCGGTAGTAAACAATGCCCCCATTCGACCTTCCAACACTTATGGTGTGTTCCGCATGTAACTATCCAACATCATGATACACGACATACGCAAAATATTGATAGCAAACCGTGGTGAGATAGCCCGTCGTATTCAGCGCAGCTGCCGCAAGATGGGCATTGCTACTGTGGCTGTTTATAGCGACGCCGACCGCTACATGCCTTTTGTGGCAGAAGCCGACGAAGCCTATGCGTTGGGAGGCAACACCCCCTCGGAAAGTTATCTGAACATAGAAAAAATAGTAAACATCGCTTTGAAGGCGGGAGTTGATGCTATTCATCCCGGCTATGGTTTCTTGTCGGAAAATGCGGACTTTGCCCGTACGGTAGCACGGCTGTCGCAACAACGGGTGGAAGCTGGCGGGGCACCCCTGCTTTTCATTGGTCCGAATGCCGATGCTATCGAACAAATGGGCTCAAAAGCCAAAGCTAAAGCCCTGATGGAAGCACAGGGCGTGCCTACGGTGCCCGGTTTTCGCAAAGTCGGTGCTTCTTGTGAAGAGATGAAACAAGCAGCCGCTTCCATAGGCTACCCTGTATTGCTGAAGGCAGTGGCAGGTGGTGGTGGCAAGGGCATGCGTATCGTACGCTCACCCGAAGACTTCGAAGCTGCTTTTGCGGCAGCAAAGCGCGAGGCACTTCATGCCTTCGGTGATGACGAATTGCTGCTTGAACGCTATTTCGAGGCAGCTCGCCATATTGAATTTCAGATTTTAGGTGACCGACATGGGCACATCGTACATCTTTTCGAGCGGGAGTGCAGCATTCAGCGGCGTTATCAAAAAATCATAGAGGAGTCGCCCTCACCTGTTTTAAGCGAAGAAGAACGGCAGGCAATGGGGGCAGCTGCTCTAAGGGCAGCACATGCCCTCAATTACGACAATGCAGGCACCGTAGAGTTTATCTATGTAGGCAAAGGCGAATTTTATTTTCTGGAGGTCAATACCCGCCTGCAAGTAGAGCACCCCGTAACCGAAGCCATCACTGGCTTGGATTTGGTGGAATGGCAGATACGCATTGCCGCGGGCGAGCCTTTCCCCTACCGTCAGGAAGAGCTGCGCCAGCAGGGCTACGCCATCGAAGCCCGCTTGTGTGCCGAAGACCCGGCACAAGATTTTCGCCCTTCTACAGGCACCATCCATTACTGGCAAGTGCCTCAGCTGCCTTATCTACGCATAGACAGCGGCATTGAAAGCGGCTGCGATATATCGCCCTACTACGACTCTATGATTGCCAAAGTCATTGTGCACGCTGCCGACCGCAGGCAAGCGCTGCAGCGGCTGCATTATGCACTGGAGCAAATCCTTTGTTTGGGCATACGCCACAATTTAGCTTTTCTGAAAGCGCTTTGCCTCGACCCTGATTTTGTGCGGGGCGAATACGATACCCACTTTTTGGAAAGAAAGCAGACACTCACGAAAGCAGGAGAGACGCCACCCCTCGCTTTGCTAAGAACGTGGGCAGTGGGCTTGACGCTGCATCGTGTAAGCTTTGCTGTGCAAGGACGAGGGCTGCTACCTTCGCTTGTGCCTAATTGGCGCAATGTGCCCCAAGCTACTTTGCCCTACGGCTGGAAGTTAGGCAACCAAATCATCACGGTAGAATGTAGCCCCCTTGCCGAAGGGCTTTTCTGCTGCAAAGGCGAAGGATGGGAAGGACACGCCCGCCTGCTGCAGCTTCTGCCCAGAGAAATTGTTTTCGAATGGGAAGGGCAGCGTTTTGCCCTCACCATCATAGAAACCGACGCTGTGGAGCATCGCTATGTAGTATGGCAAGCCATGCAGGGCAGCATCGAAGCCTTTTTATTGCCCCGTTTCCCCGAATTAAAGACCGAACTTCCCGAAGGCAGTTATCAGGCAGAAATGCCGGGACAGGTTACGCGTCTGCTGGTGAAAGCAGGCGACCACGTGAAGAAAGGGCAACCTCTCTTGGTGTTCGTTTCCATGAAAATGGAAAACCAAATGCATGCTTTGGAAGAGGGCATTGTGAAGGAGATATACGTGGAAGAAGGAGCCAACATAGAAGCAGGCACCTGCCTGATTCAGATAGAGCCCCTAAAACAAGAACAAACCGAAGGAAAAGCAAAAGAGTCATGAATACCTATTTTTCCGAAATAGCCGAGGACGCCCTGCAGCGCTTTCGTTGGCACTTTATTGAGTGCCGTGAAGAAGCCGACTGCCTATGGCTGACCCTAAACCATGCCGAACGGCACAATGCCCTGAATCCGGTCATGTTGAACGAGTTGGCTTATGCTTTGGCTTATGCCCAAAACAACCGCCGGCTGCGCTTTGTGATGCTGACGGCTCGGGGACCGGTTTTTTGTGCCGGTGCCGACCTCAAAGCGATGATGGGAGGCATAGAACACCATTCGACGGTGCCGCCTGCCCAGCGTCCTTTGGTGGTGCATGAGCTCTTCGAGCAATTCACCAAACCCCTGATTACGGGCATCACGGGCAATGTGCTTGCCGGTGGCATGCTGCTGGTGACGGCAAGCACTTTTGTAGTAGCTCACCGTCAAGTGCACTTTTCATTGCCCGAGGTGAAGCGCGGGCTTTTCCCTTTGCAGGTAATGAAAGCCCTTGCCGGCTTTATGCCTGCGCGACAGGCGCTTAACTGGTGTTTGTTGGGCGAAGCGCGCCCTGCCGAAGCACTGTTGCCTTATGGTTTGGTAACCCATCTGGTGGCGCAAGCCGCAGAAGTGGAACCTACGATGCGGCAACTGGTGGAACAGCTGCGCGAAGGTGCCCCCTTGGCTATGCAGGCAGGCATCGACGCTTATCATCATTTGGAGCAGCTCTCTCATGAAGCCTTGAACCACAAGCTCATGCAGCTGCTGCAAACCAAAGATGCACAGGAAGGCATCCGTGCATTCAGCGAAAAGCGAAAACCTCAATGGATAGGAGAATAAACTTACCAAAAACGCAATACTTATGGCATCTGACAAAAAAGTAGTCATTACTGCAGCTCTCACCGGGGTGCTGGCAACACGCGACCAATGCCCCTACATTCCTTACACCCCCGAAGAAATAGCCGAAGAGGGCAGACGTGCCGTCGAAGCCGGTGCGTCGGTCTTGCACATACACGCCCGCCAAGACAACGGCGCCCCCGCCTACGACATAGAAACCTATCGTCGCATTTACGAAGAAGTGCGCAAGCGCTGCCCCGATGTTATCATCAACTTCTCTACAGGTGCCATCGGTATTTCGAAAGAAGAACGCATCCACCACATTTCGGCACTGAAACCCGATATGGCAGCCTTGAATATGGGCTCTATGAACTATGCCATCTATTCGCCCAAAACCAAGCAGTTTTATCACGACTTTGTTTTTCAAAACCCATTCAAAGATATACGCTTCTTCTTGGAGCGCATGAACGAAGCGGGCACCCTGCCCGAAATGGAGGTCTTTGACTGCGGGCACATCAACAATGCCATGCCTTTCATAGACATGGGCATTTTGAAGCCGCCCTATGTCTTCAGTTTTGTGATGGGGGTGCTTGGAGGTATTCCTGCTACCACCGAAAACCTTTTGCATCAGGCACGCAGCGTACCGCCCGGCTCACATTGGCAGGTCATTGGCATCGGGCGCAAGCAGTGGGCACTAGCAGCTGCCGCCATTACCATAGGTGGACACATACGTGTAGGCTTAGAAGACAACTTCTATTTGCCCGAGGGTGCTATGGCAAAATCGAACGGCGAGCTGGTAGAAGCTGCCGCCCGCTTAGTGCGTACGCTGGGGCGCGAACCGGCTACAGTAGCCGAGGCAAGGCAGATGTTGAATTTATCTGTGAAAAATTTGTAAATTTATGTTTAGCAGCGACTTACTGAAAGAAAGAATAGCTGTAGTAACCGGCGGAGGCAGTGGTATAGGCTATGCCATAGCCAAACAACTTCTAAACATGGGCGCGACCGTATGCATCAGCGGAAGAAAAGAAGAAAAGCTGCGGGCAGCTGCTGAAAGCCTTGCCCCCTTTGGAGAAGTGTGTTACTGTGTTTGCGACATACGCGAGCCCGAACAAGTGGAAGCTTTGGCTGACTTCATTGCCCAGCGCTATAAACGTCTCGATTTTCTTGTGAACAATGCCGGCGGGCAATTCCCTGCCCCTGCCGAACAAATCACCCCTAAGGGATTCCATGCCGTGGTGAATAACAACCTCAATGGCACATGGAATATGACCTACACCATGGCAAACCGCTTTTTCATTCCGCAAAAAAGCGGCAGCATCGTCAACATCATTGCCAATATCTACCGTGGTTTTCCCGGCATGATGCACACAGGCGCGGCACGTGCCGGTGTGGACAATATGACCAAAACGCTGGCAGTAGAATGGAGCCGTTATGGCATCCGTGTCAATGCCGTGGCACCCGGTATCATACAATCGACCGGACTGGAGCAGTACCCCGAAAGCATCAAACAAGGCATTGCCGAAACTATACCTCTCAAGCGCTTGGGTACCACCGAAGAGGTGGCTTACCTGACCGCTTTCCTGCTTACCCCCATGGCTGCCTACATTACCGGTGAAACCATCTACATAGACGGGGGGCAGCGCTTACGAGGCGATATGTTTAAACTCAACTAAAACAAGGAAAAGCCATGGCAACAACCCTCAAAACCCCTGACGTACAGACCCTGCCCACTCAATTGCATTACTTCCTGAAGTGGGAGAAAGAAAAACCCCATGCCGTCTTTATGCGGCAGCCCTTCGGCAAGGAATGGAAAACCATCACTTGGGCACAAGCCGGCGACGAAGCTCGGCGCATAGCGGCTGCCCTCAAAGCCATGGGCGTAGAAAAGGGCAGCTTGGTGGGCATTCTGTCGAAAAATTGCTATCACTGGATACTCTCAGACCTTGCCATTATGATGAGCGGGGCGGTATCGGTGCCTTTTTATGCCAACCTGGCGGCACACGACCTGCGTATCGTGCTCGAAAAAAGCGAAGTAACCCACCTTTTTGTGGGCAAGCTCGACGACGGCTATTGGCAGAAAGTGCGCGAAGCCGTGCCCAAACATATCCAAATCATACACTTCCCGCACTATCCGGGCAATTCGAAAGTAGAAGACGGCGAAGCGTGGGATGAGTTGTTGCGCCGCCATGAACCTCTGCAAGAGGTGTATGAGCCTACCCGCGACGACCTGTGGACCATTCTCTTTACATCGGGCACGACGGGCACCCCCAAGGGCGTGATGCTGAAGTTTCGCTCGCCGGCGCTTTTTCTCGAAAGCGAACTGCGCCACAACGATATAGGGCTGTTTAGTCTGAGCGAAGGGCGTTTCTTCTCTTATCTGCCGCTCAATCATATTGCCGAGCGTATGGCTATAGAAATGTCTTGTCTGTATTTAGGTGGCACCATCTCTTTTGCTGAATCCATAGATACTTTTCTGCAAAACCTGCAAGACACTCAACCCACACTTTTCTTTGGCGTGCCGCGCATCTGGCAGAAATTTCGCTTGGGCATTCTGGAGCGCTTTGGCGAAAAGAAATACAATACCCTTACCCGCCTGCCACTGATAGGCAGCTTACTCAAAAAAATTATACGCAAAAAACTGGGGCTTGCAAAGGTAGAACTTGCTTTGACAGGTGCCGCCCAAACCCCCGACGCCGTGAAACAGTGGTTTATGGATTTGGGCGTTTTCGTGCGCGATGTGTATGGTATGACCGAAAACTGTGCTGGCTGCTGTATTATGCCGCGCAACCGCAACAAAGCGGGCACTGTGGGCAAGCCTCTTACCGACGTAGAACTGAAAATAGACCCCGACAGCAGCGAAATACTCATGCGTGCCGAATGGCTCATGGAAGGCTATTTCAAAGACCCCGAAAAAACGGCAGAGGTATTGCGTGGAGGGTGGCTGCACACCGGCGATTGCGGCGAAATAGACGAAGAAGGTTTCTTGAAAATCACCGGACGCCTGAGCGATGCTTTCAAAACTGCCAAAGGTATGTTCATTTATCCGGGTCCTTATGAAGAGCAATTTGGCAAGTTACCCTATGCCGAACAGGTGTGTGTAGTGGGCTTAGGACAAATGCAACCTCTGGTGCTTATATCGCTTTCGGAAATGGGGCAAAAAGAAGACCCCAAGATAGTAGAGGCTGCTATTGTGGAACTGCTCCAGCGCATCAACAACCCTCTGCCTACCTATCAGAAGCTGGCGAAGGCAGTGCTTACTTCCGAAACGTGGAGCGTAGAAAACAGCCTGTTGACGCCCACACTGAAAATACGCCGCCCTCAAATAGATGCTCGTTATGGCGACTATTATGAGGAATGGCTCATGAAAGAAGAAACGGTTATATGGTTGTGAAATAAAAACAAAAAACGCAATGAAAGAATATTATTTTACCGAAGAACACGAGCTGTTTCGTGATGCTCTGAAACAGTTTTTGGAAAAAGAAGTGCTGCCTTACATAGACGAGTGGGAGGCACAACAGAGAGTACCCAAAGAAATATGGAAAAAATTTGGCGAACAGGGATTTTTAGGTCTGCACTATCCCGAACAATACGGAGGTGCTGGCTTGGATTTCTTCTACAGCGTGGTCTTTTGCGAAGAGATTTCTAAACTCTTTTCTGGCGGCTTTGGCGTTATCCCCACAGTCACACAGTACATGTCTTCTACCTATGTGTATAAATTCGGTTCGGAGGCACTCAAACAAAAGTATTTAGTGCCGGTCATTAAGGGCGAGATGATTTCTGCTATAGGCATTACCGAACCCGGTGCCGGTTCTGATGTGGCAAATATACAAACCCGTGCCGTGCGTCAAGGCGACCACTACATCATCAATGGGCAAAAGACCTTTATTTCCAATGGTTTTTATGGCGACTACGTCGTGTTGGTGGTAAAGACCAATCCCGAAGCGGGCGTTCATGGCTTTTCCTTGATAGTGGTGGACCTCGACAGCCCCGGTATCTCTAAAAACAAACTCAACAAACTGGGCTGGCATGCTTCCGACACTGCCGAGCTCTTTTTTGAAGACGTGAAGGTGCCTGTCGGCAACCTCATAGGTGAAGAAGGCAAGGGCTTTTTCTATCTGATGGACGGCTTGCAGTTAGAGCGCCTGGTGGGAGCTATTGGAGCAGTGGCGGGCACCGAAGCCCTCATCGATTACACCCTCAAATACATGAGCGAACGGCAGGCTTTTGGGCGTCCTATCAACAAATTTCAGGTGTTGCGTCATCGCATGGCACAGCTGCATGCCGAGACCGAGGTCATCAAACAGTATGTGTATTACTGTAGCCGTCTGCAAAATGAAGGCAAATATGCGGTGAAAGAGTGCTCTATTGCCAAGCTGCAAGCCACCGAATTGGCAAACAAAGCTGCTTACGAGTGCCTGCAGATGTTTGGCGGATACGGTTATATCGAAGACTACAAAGTAGCGCGGGTTTATCGCGATGTGCGCATACTGACCATAGGAGGGGGCAGCTCGGAAATCATGCGTGAGATTCTTGCCAAAATGCTCATCGACGACAAGAAATACGAAAGACCGCGCCCGCAAACAGCCCAAGAAGTTGCCGCATCGGCAGCAGTAGTAGAGGAAGTGATGCAAGCCATACGGCAGCGTGCCGCCCAAGGTTCTTTGGGCACCAGTTTGAAGTTTGACTTCGGTTCCAAAAAACTGTTCATCGACGGCTCATCGGGCACTAATGTGGTGAGTGAAGAAGACCGCGAAGCTGCCTGCACCATACTCATCAACCCCGAAGACATGCAGGCACTGCTGCGAGGAGAGCTGAACCCCATGAGCGCCTTCATGTCGGGAAAAATAAAAGTACAGGGCGACATGAGCGTGGCAATGAAACTGCAAAGCCTGCTGAGTTAAGAGGACAGCAGTTGCGCTTGCAGGCGTCCGCTCCATATGGTGACGGCTTCCCCTTTGAGTATTACCTGCTTGTCGAGCAGTTCCATCTCTACGATGCCCCCACGCTTCGAAGCTTGGAAGGCACGTAGAGATGTTTTTTGTAGGCGTTGCGCCCACAAGGGAGCCAAGGCGCAGTGTGCCGAGCCCGTAACCGGGTCTTCGTTCACTCCGCAGTTGGGACCAAAAAAACGCGACACAAAGTCGAAAGGAGGTTGCGCTGCTGCCGTAATGATAATGCCTCGGTAAGGATAAGTGGCAAGCAAGTGGAAGTTGGGCACACAGGCGCGCACCGCTGCTTCGTTGTCCAGTTCTACTACTAAGTCGAAGGTGCTGCGAAAGCAGGCTTTTACTGGGCTGTTGAGCGCCTGCCCCAATCCTTCGGGTATGTCTATGCTTTGGCAGGGCAGAGCCGGAAAAAGCATGTGGTAGCGCTCCGCTTCTTTTGAAACACACAACAAACCACTTTGTGTTTCAAAAAAAAGTTGCTTTTCCTTTGTCTTGCCTTCGCTGAACAAAACGTGTGCTGCGGCAAGTGTGGCATGCCCGCACAGGGCTACTTCGGTGGTGGGCGTAAACCAACGTAGGGCATAACTGCCTTTGGCTAAAGGATGCATAAAAGCAGTTTCGGAAAGGTTCATCTCGGCAGCAATTGCCTGCATCAATTCAGTGGCAAGGGGGGCAGCAGTAAGGCATACTGCTGCCGGGTTGCCTGCAAAGGGGCGCCCAGTAAAAGCATTGACCTGAAAAAGGAAGTTTTCCATGTGTGTCTTTTTTGCTAAAAAAGATACAACGAGCTTTGCCCTTTTCAAATTTTTGAAACAAAAAACAGCACACGGGTGATGGTGGTGAAAAAATGAGCCCAACGTTTGTTTTTTTAGTACCCGTTGTTTATCACTCGGCATGTCATTTCTCTCTCACGCAATTCGTTATCTCGAACGAGCGGAGCAAATGAGAGCCCTCAACCAAAGCAAGCCATAAAAAGCAAAGAGATTGCTCGCTTGTGCTCGAAAGGACAAGCAGGATGTCCAGCGTGAAAGGGGACAAAACAGAAGGGAAATGAAGCAGGGCGCGGAGGCGTGAGTGTTTGCCATTGTGCTCATAGATGTCCTCTGTGGTGAAGCAACCGTGTAATGTGCTGCAAATTTTATAGCTTTGCCCATTGGTCAAGACAAATAATTTTTTATCATGAATCCGGATTTGATTCTTAGCAACTTTACCAACCCCGCCCTTCTATTTTTTCTCTTGGGGATATTGGCTACTCAGCTCAAAAGCGACCTGCAAATCCCCAACAATTCTTCCAAGTTTATTTCTTTGTATCTGCTGTTTGCCATTGGTTTTCGTGGAGGGCAAGAACTTGCTCACGAACATTTTTCTTGGGATGTATTGGGGGTTATGGGGCTGGGGCTTGTTTCGGCGATTATCATTCCGCTTTATTCGTTTTTTATTTTACGCCGTCGCTTAAACCCTTATGATGCCGGTGCAGTAGCGGCTTCTTACGGCTCGGTAAGTGCTGTTACTTTTGTGACAGCCACCCTCTTTTTGGAAAGCATGCAACAGCAGCTGCACGGCTATATGGTAGCCACCATGGCTATGATGGAAGCGCCCGCCATTGTTGTGGGCTTGTTACTCATCAATTTTTTTAGCGACAGCAGCCAAAGGGTAAAAAAGCGTGTAGCGGTGCAGCACGCGCTTACTAATGGCAGCGTATTGATGGTTTTGGGGAGCCTTATCATTGGGCTGCTTGCCTCCGAGAAGCAAGCCGCAGGCATTCGCCCCTTTACCCAAGACATCTTTCAGGGCTTTTTGGCTATTTTCCTGCTCGACATGGGCATTTCTACGGGCAAAAACCTGCGGGCTTTTTTTACCTATGGATGGTTTAACTTCTTCTTTGCCTTGTTGATGCCTTTGCTCAACGGTATTTTGTTTGCCTATATCAGTGCTTACTTCACCGATGTGGTTTCGGACCGCTTTTTGGTAAGCGTGTTGGCAGCCAGTGCCTCTTATATTGCCGTGCCGGCAGCCATGCGTATTGCCGTGCCACAAGCCAATCCCGGTTTGTTTTTGCCCATGGCACTGGGCGTAACCTTTCCTGTCAATATCACTGTGGGCTTGCCACTTTACTATAGCTTGGTGTCATCCTTTTAAAAAAGGGCGCATCCAAGCAAAATGCTCATCGAAAAACTGATTTTGAATGCTTTCTACATAGCGAAGGAAAGCTTGTGCTACCGGTAACAGTCGTTTTTCTTTGTGCCATACAAATTGCCACTCGGTGCGTAGTGGAAAGTCGGGCGTTTCTATGAGCTGTATCTGCCCGAGCAACAATTCGTTGCGTAAACTCACCAGCGGTAAAATAGCCCAACCCATGTCGGCAATGATGGCTTGTTTGATAGCATCCGAAGAGTTGAAATCGGTAAAATGCTTGATGGCAATGCTTTTCTTTTTCAAATAAGCGTCGGTCATCTGACGGGTGCCCGAGCCTTCTTCACGCAATAGGGCGGGGGCTTGGGGCACGATGTCTTCGAAGCGCAGCTTTTGCCAGCGCGATTGTTGCCCAATGACGGGCACCAAGTAGTTGGGCATGAAAGGCAGGCTGTTGAGCTGCATGGATGACGGCGGCAAGGTGAGCAAAGCAAAGTCTATACAGTTTTGGCTAAGGTCTTTCACTACTTGCTCCTTGTCCTTTATCCATAGTTTTATTTGCACTTGCGGATAGCAACGGTTAAAACCCCGTATGAGAAAAGGCACTATGTATTGTCCTGTGTGCACCGCCGATAAGCGCAAATTACCCTCTATTAAACCCATGTAGAGCGCTTGTTTTTGGGCTATCTGCTCGCTCATGGAAAGCATCTCTCTTGCTAAAGCGGCTATCTCTTTTCCAAAGTCCGTGATTTGTATGCGGCGTTGTACCACCTCGTACAAAGGCAACTGAAATTGCTGCTGCAGATTTTTGAGCTGCACCGATACTGCCGGCTGAGTCAAGTGCAAAGCTTCGGCGGCAGCCGTGATGCTGCCTCTTTCTACTACTTCCAGAAAAATGCGCAATTGATGTAAGGTGTAGTTCATAAAATCTATTTATGATGAACATTGAAAATTTAAATAAAAATTTATGAATTAAAAAAGCTACCTTTGTTGCAGCTAATCAAAAAAACATTGTATGAGCATCTCAAAGAAAGTAACTTATTGTGTAGGCGACGGCATTGGTCCCGAAATCATGGAAGCCGTTCTTTCCATTATGGAAGCCGCCCGTGTACCCATCGAATGGGAAGAAGTGTTGATTGGCGAAAAGGTATATTTGTCGGGCAATACTTCGGGCATCAGTGCCGAAGCATGGGAGACCATCCGGCGCAATAAAGTATTCCTGAAAGCACCGATTACTACACCCCAAGGGGGCGGATACAAAAGCCTGAATGTAACCATTCGCAAGTCTTTGGCTTTGTTTGCCAATGTGCGTCCTTGTCGCAGCTATGCTCCTTTTGTAGAAACCAAGCATCCGGAAATGGATGTTATCATCGTGCGTGAAAACGAAGAAGACCTCTACGCTGGCATCGAACATCAGCAAACCGACGATGTAGTGCAGTGCCTCAAACTTATCACCCGCCCGGGCTGCGAGCGTGTTATTCGATATGCTTTTGCTTTGGCGCGTCAGCAGGGGCGCAAAAAAGTAACTTGCTTCTCGAAAGACAATATCATGAAGCAAACCGACGGTTTGTTTCATCGCGTGTTCGATGAAATTGCCCGCGAATATCCCGACATAGAAGCCGAACACATGATTGTGGACATCGGTGCTGCCCGTCTGGCAGATACCCCTGAGCGCTTCGATGTGGTGGTGATGCCCAATCTGTACGGCGACATCTTGTCCGATGTAGCCGCTCAAATTTCTGGTTCGGTGGGCATGGCGGGTTCTGCCAATATAGGCGAGCAGTGCGCCATGTTTGAAGCCATTCATGGTTCTGCCCCCGATATTGCCGGGCAAAACATAGCCAACCCTTCGGGGCTGCTTCAAGGGGCAATCATGATGCTCAACCACTTGGGGCTGGGCAGCTATGCCGAAACCATTCAAAATGCATGGTTGCGGGTGATTGAAAAAGGCATTCACACTGCCGATATTTACCGCGAGGGGCGCAGCACTCAAAAGGTATCTACTCGTGCATTTGCCGAAGCAGTCATTGCCCACTTGGGTGAAAAGCCGCAACAACTCAAGCCGGTTAGCTATAAAGACGGTTTGCAGATTCAAATCCCCAAATATGAGCGACGTCCTCGCAAAAAAGAGCTGCTGGGGGTAGATGTGTTTGTGGACTGGGACGGCACCCGCGCCGACGAGCTGGCAGAAAAGCTGCAGGCAATTCAGGGCAACCACTTGCGCTTGAGCATGATTACCAACCGTGGCGTGAAAGTCTGGCCCAACGGTTTCGATGAAACCTTCTGCACCGACCACTGGCGTTGCCGCTTTGAATCTGCCGAACCAGTAGATGCCGCCGAAGTGCCAGCTTTGTTGCAGCGAGCTTTGCAAGCGGGCATCGACGTCATCAAGACCGAGAATCTTTATACCTTCGATGGACAGCGGGCTTTCTCTTTGGGACAGGGACAGTAAACAAGGTTCGAATAGACGAAAGCTGCTAAAAACAAAAAGGGCACCACGCTTGTGGTGTCCTTTTGTCTTGCAAAGGAAAAGCTGCCATAAGCTCATTATGTTTTTTTCTTTTTGAAAGAAGAAAAGAGAACACCTATTTGCACTTGGTAGCGGTTTTGGGCAAGCACTTCACCCGCTGAAAGATTTTGTGAAACGGGCGCCTGATAGGTAAAGCCTACTTGTACTTTCTGCTTGAAGAACAAATCCAAGCCTGCCACTGCTGTATGCAGATAGCCGCCTGTATTTGCTACCTTTTTTGTCCCTGACTGGTCGGCTTGTATCCATTCACTGTAAAGCCCGGCATGGGGCATGACGCCCAGCCGCCGCCATTGGTAAATGTAAAATAGCTCTGTATTTTGTGTAAAGCGGTGCCCGAAACGATAATGGTCACGGTTGGCACTGTTGTATTTGTAGCTCCATTGGCTGCTGATGCCCCATCGTGTGAAGCGGAAAGTGTAAAGTGCCGACAGTAGAAAATCCCAACTGCCTGTGCCTATTTGAAAGTTGGGATTGGCTGCTGGGTCAGTATAGCGGTCTCCTTTTGCCTCGTACATGCCCGTAGGGGTTTTGATGCCGCCGCCAAGCCATAAAGCATGTTTCCAATTTCTAAGCTTGGCAGTGTCTTGTGCTGTATCCCACAGTCGGTACATGCCTACTGCCATGATGTCGCCCAAACCTTGTAAGCGGCTGGTGGTACTTTGTTGAACCTCTTGGCGCAAGTGTTGCCCATAGGGCACAAACAGCATGAGCTGCACTCGGGGATGTACATAGAAGCGCCCCCACGCCTCGGCAATGTGAAAGACCTCTTGGGTACGCAAATAATCAGAAGAAACATGAGACTGAAAGCTGGCTTGCCGGTAGCGCCATCCTGCAAAGTGGCGATGAAACTGTGGCATAATACCGAAATAATAGCTGCCTGCTCCACAGCCGCATATCTCGCAGGCGTGGGCTTGAGTCATTGGCAGCACTATGATGGCAAAGAAAATCAATAAGTAACGCATAGAGGGGTGAGCGGTTGAGGGTTTAGAATTCAGACAAGCGGGGGTCGCGCACAAAGGACTCGTCGTTGAGTGTTTCGAGAAATGCCATTAAGGCTGTTTTTTCTTCCTCGCTGAGAGGAATGCCTGTGCCCCCTGCTTGGCGCAGTAGTGGGTCCAGTGTGGGGGAGTCCATCACGCCATGGCTATAATGGTCCAGCACTTCCCGTAGTGTGGCAAAACGTCCGTCGTGCATATACGGAGCAGTGTAGCGCAAATTGCGTAGCGAGGGCACCTTGAATTTGAACATATCTTCGGGCAAGAGCGTGACGCGATGGCGCCCGGTGTCTGTGCTATCTACGCCTTCAATGCGCACCCTGCGGGGAGGCAAGCCGTTGTTGCGGTACTGCAGGTCGGTAAACAGCACACCACTATGGCAAGCAGCACATTTCTGCTCGAATATGCGTAAGCCTTCTTTTTCCAATGCACTGAAAGCAGTAAGCCCCTGTAAATAGCGGTCGTATTTTGAGTTGGCAGAAACCGCCATCAACTGAAATTGTGCCAGTGCCATCAGGAAGCGAGCAGTAGTGATTTCTTCGCTGCCAAAGGCACGTCGAAAGAGGTTGCGATATTCCGGGTCTTTCCTCAATTTGTTCAGTACATTTTCGAGCGTTTCGTCCATTTCGTTGTGCGCTTCTATGGGCGAGATGGCAAACAAATCGAGGCTGAACACACCGCCATCCCAGCCAAAGGCATCATGCCATGCCAAATTCATTATTGGAAGGGCATTGCGCAGTGTCAGTTGGTCATCGATGCCGTGGCTAACGTCATGCCCGTGATGAGTAAAAGCAGACGACTGTATGTGACAGCTGCCACAGCTGATGCTGTTGTCGCGCGAAAGGCGCGTATCATAGAATAGGCGTTTGCCCAGCTGAAAGCCTGCCGTCGTGATAGGATTGCGTTCAAAGTTATAGGCTGGTTTCGGGAAGTGCGGTGGTTGTTGCCATTGGATGGGCAGTTCTTCGACTGCCCGCTGGCAAGCCATGGGCAGGGTGAGTAGCCACCCATAGAAAAGATACAATAGCCACCGCATTTTATGGTGAGTGTTCATCGTTCTTTGTGCTTTTCTTTTGAAGAAAGGGGGCATATAAAGCCCCCTGTTTTTTTATTCATGGATATGGTCCAGCTTAAACATCTCTTTGTAGTTGTCGGCAATGCTTGTTCCCAAGGGGTTGAACATCACCACAGGATTGTCGGCTATGCGTAAGCTGAAGTTTCCATTGAAAAACTTCAAAATATCCACAATTAGGTGCACAGAAGGCGTATCTTGCCCGTTTATACTTACACTCTTGCCGAAGTCTATACGGCGTTTTCTGATACAGTTGATGGTGGGGGTGCTGTAGCCACCGTATCCACCAATATGGTATTTAAATACGTTGCCATCTCTTGGCGATTGTGGTGAAGTACCCTCAAATTTTACGAAGATATAACCCGGATTCCAGCTCCAGTACATCCCTTGAGCAGCGCCAGCGGGGTCCAGTGACGATGGGCGTTGTTCTGGCTCTTTGGTGGACATGAGGCTATCTACCCCAATGATGAACTCGAGGGCAACGTATTTCCCCGCGGGCAGGCTGTCGATGCGGATGCTTTGCAGGCTATTGTCCTTGACGTCTATCAAGAAATAGCTTTTTTCAACAGGAACCACATAGCTGCTTCCATCTTCCTTGATAAAATGGAAATTGCTTACAAAATACTTCAGAAGGGTAGGAGTGAACTGCTCATTGGTTGCGCTGTTGGTATAACTTTGATTGAGCGAAAAGCGCTGGTTACCTACAAAGTGGTCGAATTTGATTTCTATGCTGCCACTTGTTTGAGGGGTTGCCTCATCTTTTTTTTGGCAAGAGCTCGCGATAAACAAGAAGCCTGTGATAAATATCAAGATTTTTTTCATGATTGCTTTTGTTTAGATTTTTTTGAACAAGTTGAATAAAGTGCGCATATGAAGGCTATACCATTAAACGCCACCAAAAGGATGCTTTCGGCGTTCTATGGCTAAAAGTAGCGGCATAGCCTAAGCCTTTGCAGCGCTGAGTCTGCATGAAATGGAAAGGGAAAGACAGGGAAAAGACTTATGCTTTTGGTGGAGGAGGAAATACGTCGACAGCAAAATTCCGTGGGCTTGCTAAATAAAGCGGATAGCTTTCTTTTACCGCTTCAACCGCAGGAAGTTCTAGATAGATATCTATTTTTTGGAAAAACCAAGGAAGAAAGAAAATTTCCGGCAAAGTGCTCGCTTTTTGTGCATCATTGGCTTCTGCAGCCAACAACTTTTTGTGCAGATAGCATTTGCCTTCGCAGTGCATCAAGGCATTGTTGCGGTTTTCGCAATATACACGCGCAATGGTTTCTTTATGTAGTAGGTAATGTATTTGCCACAACTGCCCTTGAAATACATACAGCCCCATAACTGCCAAGTAGCAGACGGCGAGGAGGCGCAAAAGAGCTCTATGTGTTCGAAGCAGCAGCACGGGACTTATGGCATTTACAAAATCTTTATCTTTCGTTTTTTGTAGTGAAGAAAACAGTTGGCAGTACTTGATAGACTCGCCGCAAAGTTAACAAACTGATGCTAACAGAAAGTTTCAAAGGTCTAAAAAAATATTCAGATTTCTGCAGCAAATTAAAACAAATACCATGAGTGCTCAAAAAGTTTTACAAAACGAGCGATTGTCAGGAGCGGTAATAGGAATAGAGTTGTCGAGAAACAATTTTTCATTTCGCAACAACTCTATTCCTAAACTTTGAAACATAGGTTTTTAATGGCGCCCTTCATTGCTACACAAACCAATTATTTGATGAAATACATCATGCAATTTGCTCAAATCTTTTTTTATTTTTTCATCGCTCGCCCCTGATTGTATTGTTTTTTGAAGTTTTTTGCTATCACTTACCAATTGATTTAGTGCTTGTATTATCTTTTTACTTTTAAATTCTTGAGGAATATTTGATTTTGCTAATATGTTTGCTTTTTCTACCAATTCACCAATTCGAGTTTTTATTGGTTCTAAGTTGCCTTCTTCGCTTGGGTGGAAGGTTTGTGCCATTACCTCATGAAAACTTTTTAGCTCTGGCCAATCATCAAATTTCCCTTTGGGCACAATGGCTTCGTATCGTTTGCTTACTTCCTCCCAATTGATGACACTCCAAAGGGCTGTTAAGTAATCGTTTCTTTTGTTTTGGTAACGCAAGTAATAAGCGTGTTCCCATACATCGATGCCGAGGATAGGTATGCCTTGTTTTTCTACTACATCCATCAAAGGATTGTCTTGATTGGGAGTAGAGCTAATAAATAGTTTATTGTTCTCATCTAAACTCAACCAAGCCCATCCAGAACCAAATCGCGATAAGGCGGCATTGGTTAGTTTAATTTTTAAACTGTCCATCCCACCAAACTGCTTATTTACAGCCTCTAAGAAACGTTTGGATGGTTGTGTGTTTGTTTTAGGAGTAAGTATTTTCCAAAACAAAGAATGATTGTAATGCCCACCTGCATTGTTTCTCACAGCATCAGAGTATTTTGAGACATTTTTTAAAATCTCTTCTAATGAAAGATTCTCAGCATCGGTACCTTCAATGGCTTTGTTTAAATTGTTTACATATCCTTGATGATGTTTGGTATGATGTATTATCATAGTTTGCTCATCTATGGCTCTTTCGAGCGCATTGTAAGGGTAATCCAGTGGAGGAAGTTCAAATTTAGATTGCGCAAACAGCGATAAGCTAAATGTTGTGAGAATAAACTGAAGTAGTACATTGACTCTAAGCATAGCACTTCAAATTTTAAATGATTGAATTCCTTTTTTCTTTTCTTGTGTTTGGATTGATAAGTTAGTAAAATCCCAAGACAAACGATAGACCGAAAGCATATTTTCATTTTAAAAAGATTGAAACACACGACAAATTCACGATTCGCCGACCTTCGCAACAAACCTTTTCTTGTGTTTTTCACTTGTGGGCGCCATAAAAAAATACAGCTGGCTCTTGGAATTTTTGAAGCGATGTTATAACTTTGTAGTTGCATATTTAACCATTGTGAATTGCAATGGAATTTCTAGTAGAAGATTTGTATAACCTGTTGGTTGGACGCACCTCTACGGCTATTGGGCGGCGCCTGTTGCGTAACTTCAGGGCACACGGCTTGGATATCAGTCAGGAGCAGTGGGCTGTGCTCGTAGAGTTGTGGCGTGAAGATGGGCAAATACAGCAAGAGCTTGCCGTCAAAACCTATAAAGACAAGCCCAGCATCACCCGGCTTATAGACAAGCTGGAAGCCCAAGGTTTGGTGGAGCGGCGCGCCGATGAAACTGACCGCCGTATCAAAAGAATATTTCTTACCGAAAAAGGCAAAGCACTTGAAAAGGATGCTATGGATATGGCGCAAAAGACACTGAATGAGGCTATCTCGGGCATAGAAGCAGAAAAAATCTTGATATGCCGCGAGGTGCTTTACCGGGTATATAAAAACCTTGCGCAGGATGAGTAAAAAATTTTATACAAAAAGTTGCATAATTAACTGTTGTTATTTTAATCAAAAAATTGAAACGATGAAAAAGACTGCTCAAATCCTCATCCTCATGCTGTGCGTAGGTGCAAGGGTTTTTGCCCAAGGCAGCCTTACTGCACAGGAAGCCTTCCTTGTAGAGAAGGCTATTCAAAATAATTTGAATTTCAAAGCTAAAGAACAAACACTTCGCAAGACCATCCTTGACGGCAAAGTAAATAATCTGCCCGTAGCAGTAATAGACGAAGACCATTCGCCTTTGAGCCACAAGCTCATGGACATGATAGATGACACCGAAACGCTTGAGCTTGTGGCGTGTTTGCCCTCACGCAGTCAAGCCGCCGAGTGGATGCCTCGGGTGCATGCGCTGATTGTCATCCCCGATGGCTTCGAGGCAGACATACTCTACAAACGCCAGCCGGAAGTGCTGGTTGAAATCAATACTGCAAACATACTGACTGCCAACTATACCACTCGGGCTTTACAGCAGGCTTTGGGTACTTTCAACGCAGGCATGAGCGTAGAAAGTCTTAAAAAGCAGGGCAAGGCAGAGGCTATTGCCTTGCAGGAGCTTCAGCCTGTGCGTGTTTTTTATCACCGTCGTTTCAACGAGAGTGCCAACTATGCTTTCTTCTTGTATCCGGGTATGCTGGCAAGCATTCTGCAGCAAGTGCTGTTGCTGGCATTGGCGTTGAGCATGGCGGCAGAGTGGGAGCGTGGCAGTTGGCACTCCGAGCTGCTTCCCTTGCAAAAGAGCGCCTTTTATTGGGTATCGGTGAAAGCCGTACCCTATTTGCTGATGGCTGCTGGCATATGGTTATTGTATGCTGTATTTTTCGGTATCTTCCGGGTGCCTTTGCCTGCGCATCTGCCCGAGGTGTCGGCAGCTGCCTTGCTGATGGTTTTGGCAGCTTCTGCTTTGGGCATATTGGTGAGTGCCGCTTTGCCTAATCAATTGAAGGCTACCGAAGTGCTAATGGTAGTAGCTACGCCTGCCTTTGTGTTAAGCGGCTTTACTTACCCGTTGAGCCAAATGCCCGAGGCAATACAGAAGGTTGCCCGGTGTCTGCCCCTGACGCCTTTCCTCGAGATTTACCGTGTGGTGGGGATTATGGGAGCATCGCCGCGGGAAACTGTTGGCGCTTGGCTTACGCTTGCTGTGCAGGTAGTAGGCTACGGTTTGCTGGCTTGTCTGGCTGTGTATTATCTGCAACGACGTGCCCGGCACGCTTAAAAACATTACAGCTTGGGCATGCTCTTTTTCTGTAACTCAATGCATCTCCGACTAATGATTTGGGGATGCATTGAGTTTTTTTGTTTTTTATGAATTATTTTTAAAATAGCGTGAAAAAGCTATGTTTAGCTGGCTTTTAGCTTTCTTGTTGGTAAGAGGAAGTGTTACCGACTCTTAGGCACAGAAAGCAGCAGATTCGCTATGTGGAAGCCGATGACAAAAGCGGCATCCCATACTTTCATAGAATTTGAAGCGGACAAAGTTCTCGTGCACCGACAATCGATGCCTGCGCTTTTCGGGGTAGTGCCATCTATGCGCCAGCCCGAAGAAATGCGTTCTATTTAGGTAACATCGCGATTAAAGCACTGGGGAAGTTTATAAGGCTCCCCAGTTTTTTATGCAGTAAATCAAGTAGAGCAAAGAAACAAAGCAAGTTAAATTGATGTTGGTACATTAGTTGTTTGTTTAACCTATGTAAAAATTTTAAAATACATTTCCTATGAAGACTTGGAAAGTGGACCCAACGCATGCCGTAGTAGAATTTGCTGTCCCTCACATGGTAATAGGAGAGGTGGTGGGGGTGTTTCAGCGCTTCGAGGCAAGCTTGAAAGTACCATCTTTAGAGTTTGAACAAGCCCAACTTAGTGCGCGTATCGAAACGGCAAGCATTTTTACCAATCATGAACCTAGGGACAAGCATTTGTGCTCCGCCGATTTTTTCGATACAGAGCATTTTCCGTACATGACTTTTGAAAGTAGGCGCTTTGTATCTAAAGGCAATCGCACCTATGACATCGAAGGCATGCTCGAAATAAAGGGCAGGGCATTGCCTTTTACCTTGCATGCACAGTACAAGGGGCTGCAGATGGACCCATGGGGCAACGACCGTCTGGGTTTTGCAGCCGAAGGGAAGCTGAACCGCATACTATGGGGCTTGACGTGGAACAACCTGCTTCAAAATGGCGCTTATCTCATAGGGCATGAGGTGCGTTTGCGCATTGCTTGTGAGCTCATAACCGAAGAGGCTTATAAAAAATTGTTTGCACAGGGATAAAATCAAAGTTTTGCTTATAAAAAAATCGCAACACATTTGTGCTGCGATTTTTTGTTTTTATGAAATAAAATTTTTTACTTTTCAAAATAGCAAAACACACCTACTATGAAGCAAAAATTAGCACTCCTTTTCTCGATGCTGTGTACTACCGCTATTCGGCTTCCGACCCTCGATTTACTGGTGACCTCTTAGGAAAAGGGAACAGTACCTTAGACAACAACACCTTCTACACGACGGGTCCTTATTACGAACGTTACCGTGTCATCCGCAATTGCTATTATTTGCTTGATGGCGTGAACAACACCACCGCCCCTTTGAGCGCTGCGCAAAAAAATGGTTATAGAGGATTTGCCAAAACCATTATTGCTTACCAGTTACTGCTGGTATTGAACATGCAAAACGAAAACGGCATACGGGTGGACGTAAAAGACCCCGACAATCTGGGACCCGTAGTGAGCAAAACGCAGGCTTTTCAGTACATTGCCAACCTGCTTAACGAAGCCGCAAATGACTTGAGCAATGCGGGCACTGACTTTGCCTTTGACTTGAGCAGTGGTTTTAACGGCTTTGATACCCCCGCTACCTTCCGGCAGTTCAACCGTGCTTTGGCAGCTCGGGTAGCTGTTTACCGGCAAGACTGGACTGGAGCCCTTACGGCGCTCAACGGTTCCTTCTTAGATGTTGATGGAAACGGGAGCATAAGCCTCAGTGACCTGCAGTCGGTAGATTTGCAAAAAGGACCTAAGCACTTCTTTTCTACTTCCGGCGGCGACGAACTGAATCCGCTGTACTTGCCTCTGAACAATGGGGGCGAGGTGCGTGCCGCACACCCGTCGTTTGTGTCAGATGCCGAAGCAGGAGACAAACGGGCAGACCCCAACGACGATGCAGGCAAGATACGCACACGAATCGATGCTTTCAACGCCGATGGTCTTAGTAGCCCTTATGATACTTGGGTGTATCGTTCTAATGATGCGCCTATTCCTATCATTCGTGCCGAAGAGTTGGTGCTTATCTATGCAGAAGCCAACATTCAGTTGAACAATACCACTGATGCCATCAACGCTTTGAATGTTGTACGTAATGCTGCCGGCTTAAGCAATTATGCAGGTAGCACCACTCAAAGCGCATTGATTGACGAGATGCTCAAACAACGCCGCTACGCCCTTTTTGCCGAAGGGCATCGCTGGATAGATATGCGCCGTTATGGGCGACTCAATCAATTGCCTATTGACCGTCCCGGCGATGATGTGTGGGAGTCCTTCCCTCTGCCCGCCAATGAAAATGTGAACTAATAGATAGAAAGTCCCTTCTTTAAACAGAGAGACTTGTCCTGAGATGGGTCTCTCTGTTTTTTAGCTTTAATAAAGGCATTGAATTTTATCATTTTTTTGAAAAAACACAGTGATAGGGTCTCTTCATACAGGAGCACCATGGGACTGCTTCACTCCCTTTATTAAGAAGGTTAGCAAAAGAGGATACTTAACATAATCGTTCTTATTTTACAAAACTTTAAAACATTTGTGAAGGCACCTTTTGAATTAACCCATAAGCTAAAACAGTTTGGTGGGTGTGCATTGGTTGCTTTATTTAAAAAGGCTTCGATTTAATTGCCTGTAAGCCGCCAATCGGCTTTGGTATTGCCTTTAGTAGCGAAGTTTGTTGCTTTGGGAAAGTTGGTTTTGAAACTTCCCGCTGCTTACTATGAAGTGTTTAGACAAAAACAAATGGGCAAACAGATACTTGCTTGCAAAAGCTGTGCTACCAACTAAAGTAACCCGCCCCTTTAATGGCTATCATCTCCTGCCCGCCGGCGACAAAGGTGTTTCGGTAGCGCCAATCCAAGCCCAGCTCAAACTTATGCTGCCGGCTATGAAGTAGCCCTATAGCAGCTGTCAAACGATATTCTATTGCTTCGGGTTTGCCATAGTAAAACCCTAAAACTTCGGCAGTGATTTTAGCATATGGTTCGCCCGCATCGAGGCGATGCCCGCTTAAAGCGCGCTGCATTGCCCAAAGATAACGCAAACGCCAGCGTATAACTTCACCATCACTCGTTGTTTGGTCGAGCCGAGCCCGATGGGTATATTGCCAAGTGAAGAATTCCCCCTTATGTACCCATTGTTGAATAAAACGATACACCCACCGCCTGTCTTGAATCTCATAACGTAGCATCACGCCGCCTCCCAGCGATTGGGACAGTGAAATACCGCGACTTACAAACAGCTCCACATCTTGACGCTCGCTTTGCAAAGGAGTATAAAAGGCAAGATGCTCCCACTTGCTATTAAAATTCCAATAATCATTCAAGCGGGTATGTAAATTCAGCACTCCTATCAATGCCTGACGTCTGTCTATATCTTGTGCCAAAACGGGATAAACTATGAAAAGGTAAAGCAAAAAAATATAGTGTTTTCTCATGCTCAATAAATCATGTTTTCAGGCTTGTGCTCTACTATCTTTCTTTGTTTCAAGAGATTGCCATGAAGGTCAAAAAGCAACTCCTTACGTACCTTCTCCCCTTTATGTGTACGAAGAAGGACCTCCATTTCCACTGCTACATCGGCACAAGCATCCGGCTTAGTTTCTCTCTTCTGGAACATTGTGCATAAACAAGATGCATCGCCGGTGTATTGCCATTGCACCCTTTCTATTTTGTAGGCGCTATATTGTGTTTTGAGATAATTGCAAATAGAAGACTGTAGAGTATCGGGCAAATCACAGAAATGAACCAAAAGCTCTATGTCTGCCAAATGTCCTGTGCTGTCGAATTCTACACTGTAGCGCTGGCGCCCCAAACGAAACTTATATTCATAGCTGTATGCCTTTAGACCTTCTTCATAGTACCATTTTGAAGCTTTGAGTTTCACCGAAGAAAGGCAGTAACGTATCCATGCATAGGCAAGCCGCGGCACTTTTTCTTCTTTTATACCCCGCTCTCGTTCATACTTTATTTCTTGCGCACTCAATACGAAGGACAGGCAAAGAAAACACAAACAAAAAACGGCACGGACAAGCATAAAGCAAGGCAATTGTTTGTAGCAGAAACAAAGTTATAAAAAAAGCCCTCCCGCTACTGAGAGAGCTTTTACCTGTCAAAAAAGCGGAGGGCAATGTATCTTAGTGCTTCACAATTTTCTTTTGCAAAACCTGCCCGTTCGAATAGCGCAACTGCAGCACATAGACACCTGCCGGCAGGTGCTCCATAGAGGTGGCTATGCGTCTTCCTTCTCCCGACAAGCTGACCCGTTCAATATCAAAGCTACGCCCATGAACGTCTATACATTGGATTTGCACTTCTTCGGATAAGTAAGGCAGTTCTATGGTTATGTTGCCAGATACTACAGTGGGATATACCGCAAAGTCGAAAGTGCGTGCTCCGGGTGTAACTACTGCACTGTAAGACAGCTTGCCGTCGGTGGTTTTCATGCCCAAGCGGTAGTAAGGTGCCTCCCCTGCCGGCATATTGCCCACATCATCCATTACTTCATATACCTTTCCGTTCGCGCTACGGCTTGCCGCCTTATTAGCCCTCCGTTCGGCTACTCGCAGGAAGTCTTGGCTGCCTTTTATGCTGCGTTCTACCCAATATTCACTTATATGAGCATCGTCCGCTACTTCCCAGCGAAGTGCTACCCTTTGCTTGTCTGTCCACTGTGCCTGCAAACTCAGCAATTCCACAGGTAAGGGCACAAAACCTCCGCCTTGTCCGGCAAAGCCCGAAAAGCCATTGAAGAAGGTGCCTTCTATCCATTGGGCGTTAAAACCATAATTGCCACGCTGCAAACTGCTTGCATAAGATACCAACGAAGGGTTGCTCGCTGAGGCAATAGCTCCCGGATATTTGGCTATCTGCATATCGGTGGTAAATGACTTGCCAGTAACTGTCTCCCAGCCGGCAATTTCTGTATTCAAGAAATAGAGGCGAATACGGTAGCTGCCTGTAGGGTTGTTGTTGGCAGGAATGATGCGCAGGGTTTTGTCTGTTACTGCATTGGCGGGATTAGTATCGATGAAACTCGAGGCTCCTGTACCCTCTCTGTCCACATATACCTGCGTGCAACCATAATTATGGCTTGACAGGTTTTCCAAGCGCACCATCAGATTGCCCGTGTTGCTGTCGCGCACATACAGTGTATCATTCGGACCAAAATAGTAAGTGTTGCCCGCCGGATTGGCAGACACACTGTACTGTACGGGTGTGCCTGCAAAAGGCAGTGCCCGCACCTGGATATCATCCACTACAAAAGCAGGGTCATTACCCCGAGAATTATCATTGATCCACCAAAAAGCTATGCGGAAGCGGGTCCCCTTGAACTGAGCCGGTATGTTAAGGGTTTGAGCCGTAACTGTAGTAATGCCTTGATAAGGACCACCAATAACCGCCTGAATGGTCGAGATACCTTCATCCACAATAGCTACCAAGCCGTAATCGTAAAAAGTTCCCCCCACTTCCTCACCATTGCAAAGCATCTTGAAACTTAGTTGAAGGTCATTATAGGGCATGGTGGTGGCATCAATGACCGGGCTCACCAGTAATACGCTTGCATTATCAGCTTTATTATACCTCCAGTTGTTATCTCCCTGTGATACATAGGCACTTTGGGTGCCCGCAATAAGATTCCTATCGCCTACCCTCCATGTATTGACACTGCTCACTCCTGTTGTGGCTATGCTCCATCCGGCACCTCCTCCTTCAAAATCTTCCCCTAAAAGTTCCCCTCCCAGATTAGGAGGAATTGGTGCCGGGTCATTGTCAAGCAAGGTCAGGGTCATTACAGGATAACTACCCAAACTGGCACCACCAGCAGTTATATTAAGCGAAATACTGATGGTTTCACTTGCTTCCGTAGCATAATCGTCATATAAGCGCAAGACTATGTTGCGCGCTGCCAAACTACCGGCAGGAAAGACAAGGGTTGAACTTCCTACAACATCGTAATCTACTCCTCGAACCGCCGAGCCGCCAAACAAAAGAGCTACTGTATTATCAACCGAAGGTGCCTTGGTGATTCTTACGGGTATGCTAACATCGGTATAAGCCCGACAATCCCCAGCAAGTGGTCCGGCGGTAGGTGTTTCGGTACTGCTCATACTTCCGGTAAAAAAGGATATAAGAGGGGTAAGCGTTGTGATACCCGTTACTATTAAAGAATAATCCTGTGAGCCGTTCCTAAGTGTTCCCTTATGAGAGACAATGATGGTATAGGTAGCTCCCGGTGTAGGCGATGCAATATATATCTTTTCTACATTGTCGCGGAAGTTGTCGCCGGTGGTTGCCGCAGCCGTAGGTGATGCCGGGTTCAAGCGCCAAGGGTAATAGGTAGTAACGCCGTCGCTTACGCGAATATCCAAGTCATTCACCAACATCAAGTTGGCAGGGTCTTCGGTGCCGGAAGGTGGTGGTGTGCCGGCAGGATCGGTCCAACAGATGGTAACTTCCAGCGGTGCCAAACCCAAAGCTGTAACATTGAACACATAGCTACTTCCATTATTTAGAGTGCGCTCTTCAATAAGTGCCCCCCCGGTAGTAGCTGCGTCACGGATGGTCAATGCTGCCTTTTCGGCATTCAGCAAGCCCCAGCCGAAGCTATAGTCGGGTCCGGGGGCAGCTCCGGCTTCGTCGGCGGTATGGATTACCAAGCCTCGAAGTGTTGCCGAGCGCATAAAGTTGCCTGCATTCAAAGAAGCATAGTATTGCTGGAGTAAAAGTAAAGTCCCCGTGGCGTTGGGGGTCGCCATAGAGGTGCCACTATAGGTTGCATAATTATTGTTAGCAGGTCCTACGCTAGAATACACATTAACACCATTGGCAGAAATATCGGGCTTAATGCGTCCGTCGTCAGTAGGTCCCCAAGAAGAAAAAGAAGACATGATTACGCTCCCCGGTCCTGTATAAGATAGAACATCATCGACTGCCGCCACTACCAACACATTTTTAGCGGTAGCAGCTCCGGTAATCAGGTCATAACCTCCGTCGCCGGCGTTATAACCGGCACCACGGTCATTGCCGGCAGCTTTTAACGGCAGGTAGTAAGGAGCATTATAAGTAATATTGTCCCAAGCAGCCGCCTCCGAATCATAGAAACCAAACATCCATCGAGGCAACATTGCTGAGTTATATCCATAAGAATGATTAGAAACCAACGCACCGGCAGCAGCCTCAGCTGCCATTTCGGCTTTGTCGTTATTCCAATCGAAAGAACGCAGTTGCGCTTGTGGTGCCATGCCGTGTGCATTAGGAGACACCCCCGCCGCAATAATAGTACCGGCTACGTGAGTAGCATGGTTAGGTCCAGCCCCCCCGGCATAAGTTACGCCATCTCCTAAAATAACCCGTCCACCAAATTCTTGGTGAGTATTTAACACGCCACCACCATCCCACTCTCGGGCAACCATCCCCTGCCCTTCTATATTCAGCCCCAAACTACCACCGTTCCAAAGGGTATTTGTGCGAGTAGTTATGGCTGCGTTCAGGTTTTCGGTAATGTAGTAGATAGGAGTTCCGTCCGGCAAAATGCGCTGCAGTTCGAAATAGCGCCCTTTCTCATCGACTCCACGAATTGGCTGCCGGTGTCGTGTGCTCCATGCTTCTATCAAACGTCTTTGAGTTGTGTACTCCTCTTGTAAGCGTTCCTGCAAGGCATACAGTACCTTTAAGTTACTGGCAGCCCGTATCTTTGCTAACTGTGCGGGGGTCTGTGCCCATCCAGCACCATACCCTAATAAAAACAAACATACACTGACGGTTACTTTTTTAAATAAGGCAAAACACTTCATAACTCTTAAACGATTAATTGGGTTTAGAATACGTTAATAATAAGCACCTTAATTAATACAAAAAAGAATGCAAAGCGTAACCTTCCTCGTGTCTTTATGTAAGTAACTTATTACTATTAAATGCTTAACAAATTGGGTGCAGATGCATTTTATAGAAAAAAATCTACTTTGCAGGAAACCTACAAAGTAGCCCGAATTTTCTAAAAGAGAATTATTGTGTAAGAAAAAAATGAGAAAAATACTTGTGTAATTTTTTAATACTTTAAAACTTTTAATAACGCTTAGCATTGGAAAGGTGAAGCAGCCCTACCATATAGGTGCCCGGTGAAAGTATCTCAACCGGCAGAACAAAAGAGGCACCCGGCTGCTCCAAACTCAATGCTCCGGGAGCTACTAAGTCCGGCTTGAGGCGTCCGTTGTCGGTGGCTCGCTTCGAAAGGGCAAAGGAAAAAACTCACTGGAGCGCCTAAAAGACTTGTGGAAAGACATTTATCCCTACCAAAAATACTAAGCAGCTGCATGCCAGCGTTTCATAAACAAGTGATGCTTATGATATGAAACGTTTCCTATTGCCTGTAGTACTGCTTACTTCTGCTTTCGTACTGGGGCGCTTGAGTAGCGACATCACCCCTGCCGACGTGCAGTCGGCTGCCAAGCTCATCGGCTTGCAGCTCACCCCCATAGAAATCGACTCTATGCTGGACGGTCTGGCTGAACAAAAACAAAGTTTTGAAGCGCTGCGCAAGCACAATATTCCCAACGACTTACCTCCTGCATTTACATTCCATCCCATTCCGCCTACTTATACCGCCCCACACATAGGTCCCGACGAGCTGATTTTTCAAGGTGAAACCTTCCCAAAAATACAACGACCGGCAAATGACAACGATTTGGCTTTTTTAAGCATCCGGGAACTGGCTTCTTTGCTAGTATCGCGCCAAATCACCTCCGAAGAGCTTACACGTTTTTTCTTGAACAGACTCAAAAAATATGATGACACACTGCACTGTGTAATCACCTACACCGAAGCTTTGGCGCTGCAAAAAGCCCGGCAAGCCGACAAAGAGTTGGCAGCAGGGCACTACCGCGGCTTGCTGCACGGCATCCCTTATGTAGCCAAAGACCTGTTAGCTACCAAAAACTATCCTACCACTTGGGGGGCTAAGCCTTTTCGTTCGCAAGTGATTGACTACGATGCCGCAGTAATTGAACAACTCGATGCTGCCGGCGCCATCCTCATTGCCAAAGTATCGTTGGGCGCCTTGGCTTGGGGCGATGTGTGGTTTGGCGGGCGCACTCGTAACCCTTGGAACCCTGCCACTGGTTCAAGCGGCTCTTCGGCAGGCTCTGCCGCTGCCGTTGCTGCCGGTCTTGCGCCTTTTGCCATAGGTACCGAGACTTTGGGTTCCATCGTATCGCCTTCTACAGTCTGCGGAGTTACAGGGCTGCGTCCTACTTTTGGCGCTGTCAGCCGCTTTGGTGCTATGGCTTTAAGCTGGACAATGGACAAAATAGGTCCCATAGCACGCTCGGCAGAAGATTGCGCCATTGTGTACCGCTATTTGCACAACGCCACAGAAGCCGACCCACGCGATCCTTTTCATGTGGCTACCACTTTCAGCTACCGTGCCGACCGCGACTGGCGACGTCTGCGCATTGCCTTCGTACCCACGCCTGCCTCTTCGCCTACCTATGCCGCCGACAGCACCTTTGTGGCTACTCTTCGACAAGCCGGCGCCCGCATCGACACCGTCAGCTTGCCTGCATATCCCGATATTACTTTTATCCTATGGGCAGAAGCTGCTGCCGCCTTCGACGAGCTCACCCGCAGCAACCGCGACGACGAACTGGTAAGACAAAACAAACAGGCTTGGCCCAACTACTTCCGCATGGCTCGTTTCATTCCCGCCGTAGAGTACATACAGGCACAAAGACTACGCTACCGCCTCATTCATGCAATGCAACAACTCATGTCAAAATATGACGTAGTCATAGCTCCCTCTTTTGCCTCTTCACAGCTCTACATTACCAACATGACAGGACACCCCTGTGTGGTGCTGCCCACAGGTTTCAACCGCAGCGGTATGCCCCAAAGCATTTGCCTGCTTGGTCGATGGATGGGCGAAGGGGCTATTTTAGAAGTAGCCAATGCCTATCAACAACTTACCAGCCACCACAAGCGACGCCCTCCCTTAGTAGGGCAGTAGTCTGCAGCATTATCATCTCCACTCCCATGCACTCCGGTAGGCACCTATGTCCTCTACATAGCGCAACAAAGCCTCATAGAAAGGATGCCCGCCCACAGTGCTGCTGTCGCCAATAATGACCAATCGGTATTTGGCGCGTGTCATAGCTACGTTCATGCGCCGGATGTCATTCAAAAAACCGATGTCCATATTTTCGTTGCTGCGTACCATCGAGATATAAATTACTTCACACTCCTGCCCCTGAAAACTATCCACGGTACTTATTTTCAGCTGTATGCGGGTTGGTAAAGGCAAAGACTGCAACAACTCTTTCAGCAAAGCCACTTGTGCGCTGTAAGGGCTAATCACGCCCACCTGCACCACATCGGACAACGACGCCCTGCCCCACTCCTCTTCCAGATGCCTGTACAGCACACGCGCTTCTCCTTCATTGAAAAAGCTGCCTTCTGCACTTTTGCTTTCTTCAAAACCGGTGCCCGCCGTATCTATAAATGTAATGACTTGTGGCGGAGCACAATGCATGATGCTGGCACTGAGGGTAGGTGCCGCCTGTAACTTGCCTTTATAGAAATGCTGGCTGGGAAACTCCATAATGACCGGATGCATACGATATTGAATCTCCAGCATGCAGGCAGCTTCTGGATAAGCATGTATTAACTTTTCAAAAAGGGTTTGTTGCAGTATCTGCGCTTCGGGAGCGGGTGAAAGCACAGTGGGAGGCAGTTGGCAGTGGTCACCCGCCATCACAAGGCGGTCGGCTTTGAGTAAGGGAATCCAAACTGCTGGCTCCAAAGCTTGGGCGGCTTCATCTACAAACACAGTACCGAAGCGCATGCCATCCAGCAACGGATGGGCGCAGCCTACCAAAGTGGCACATATCACCTGTGCCTGCTCTACCAGCTCACGCAGTATGTTTTTCTCCAAATCTTTGGCATCTTGCTGCACCTGACGTGCCTCTTTGTAGAGCAAACGACGCTGCACCGCCTCTTCTTTTCCATAACTGCGTTTGTATTTGCCTGCCAAATGGCGGTATTCTTCTGCTTGGCGATACCACTCTTTCAAACGTTTAAAGTCGCGGTGTTTTTGCTTTTGAGCATCCACCGTAAATTGCCATAATTGCTCATCGATACGCGCAGGGTGTCCTATACGCAATACACGCAACCCTTCGGCTGCCAATCTTTCACACAAAATATCAACCGCCGTGTTGCTGGGAGCCGTTGCCAGCACCTGCCTCTCGGTTCCGGCTACTGCCTTAATAGCCTGTACCAAAGTGTTGGTTTTACCTGTGCCGGGTGGTCCGTGCAGCAAAAATAGCTCATGCGCAGACAGTATTTTGCTTATAGCTTCGTGCTGTTTAGCATTCAAAAAAGAAGGTAGCTCCTGCGTCGTTTTGGGTACACAAAAAGAAGGTTGTCGCTGCCCACTCAGCACTTCAAACAAAAGCTTTTGCCTTGGATTTTCCAACTGCTGCCAGATATTCATCGCTTGCTCCATCTGTAAAATGGATTGCTCGTCGGGCAATTGCTCAAGGGCATACCGGGCACCTTCTTCCAAGAAATCGGGCAATTGTGTTGCCGATACTGCTACCTCTATTTCTTTACCTTCTGCCCAACGTACTAAAATACCGCGGCAATCTTTCGTTTCTGCCGATTCAAGAACTATGCGCAGAGCATCGCCCACACGCCACGTATGACCAAGTACCGACCGATTCAGCAGCCGAAAGCGCAAATACCAAACATCCATGCCTTGGTAGGCGAGTTGTTCCAGACGAACAGCACTCAGGCAAATACCTGCTTCTATCTTCTCTTTCAATGTTTTTTGAGCTACATCGCTTATGAAGCGCCTTCTTGTCTCTTCTTTCTCTGCCTGCAATGCCTCAAACAAAGGGGCGAAGTAATCTGAGGGTTTGATTTTCATAGATAACGGCTTTACCGAACAAAAATGCTAAAAGAAGACAATTTCAGTAGGGAACAAAATAAAAAATAGAGGCTCCCCCCACTGGGCGGAGCCTCTAATGATGTCTTAATGAAAATCGATGGATGATGAAAAAATGTTAACGATTGTGATATAATTCAGCCGTCATTTCAGCCAATTTATCGGGTGTAGTGCGCTCATATTGAGAAGGCAGCTTAAATATTGCGGGTTTTACTTCACCAGCTTCAAGGTGGGTAGCACGCACAAGTATGCGTCTCCCTTGTTCGTCTAACACTTCGTATTCCAAAGGCAAGCCTTCAATACCATAAAACTGAAAATCGATGTGATGAGCGGCATTCTTAGGCAGGTCTATATCTGTTGCCAAGTAGGCATATACTTCTTCGCCATTGTCAAGGGTGATGATGGCTTTGCGGCAAAGATGCCCCAGTATTTCTTTGGTTTCTTTGGTATAAACCACTCTTTTCTTTCCGTCGTTGTTGCTATTGGCTTCTTTACTGGCAGGCACCAGCAAACGGTGAGCTTCTTCTTGATACACGCAAGGCTTGCCCCCCAAAGGCTTTGCCAGACGTTCATGAAGCTGTTCTTTGGTTTCTATGAAGAAAAAGCCTTCATCATTTTCAAGGTTGGTCAAAGTAGAAAGCACCGAATGCGGCAATTCGAGACTTACCTTCATTTCTTTTCCTTTCACCCACACCGCCATCATCGTTTGCTTTAATTGTTGCTTCAATGCCTCCGGAGCTTCTTTAATATCGAACTCATAGGCTACAAAGCCTTCGAAGCTTACGCTTTGTTGTGCTTGAGCAACAGAGTTTACAACTCCCGCCAGCAAAATAAACAGTAGATTTTTTATGAAAGCTTTCATCACCCCAGCTTGTTTTGATTATACATATGGCAAATATACAAACTCTAACAATACAAAGCAAGTTTTTTTCAAAAAAATAACTTTTTCAAAACAAAAGCATTTAAAAAGCATATAAATAACAATCAACTTTCGATTATCCATATGTAATTCTGTCAAGTAAAAGCGATATTGTAAAAAGCAATCGTAACGAGTATGAAACACATCACTCTGGTAAGCAGGAAAGATAAAAAGTACTCAAAAAGACTGTAGTTCAATAAAAGTGCTGTATTTTTTGCTACTTTGTTTTTTGTTGAATGTCAAAAAAAGAAACGCTATGAACATACGCCAAAAACTGTCTTTTTCACTTCTACTGTTGTTTGGTCTTATTTTGTCATCCCCTCGCGAAGCGCAAGCATGGGGACAAACAGGACACCGGGTAGTAGGTTACATTGCTCAGTCGTTTCTGAATAAGAAGGCAAAAAAGCACCTCCAAAAGCTCCTGAAAACCGAAGACTTGGCACTTTGCAGCACTTGGATGGATGAAATTCGCTCCGATAAAAGATATGACCACACACACGACTGGCATTGGGTAACCATCCCCGACAGCGTGCGCTATGAAGACGCCGAAAAGAATCCCAACGGTGATGTGATTGAGCGCATTGAGTTCATCGTATCCACCCTAAAAAGCGGCACACTCTCCGAAGAGCAGGAGATAGAATACATTAAAATGCTGGTACACTTGGTAGGCGACTTGCATCAACCGCTACACGTAGGTACTGGAAAAGACCGCGGCGGCAATGATGTAAAACTAAAGTGGATGCGGCGCTCGTCGAACCTGCATCGCGTATGGGACAGCGAAATGATCGACGACAAACAGTTGAGCTATACAGAGCTAGCGCATGCCCTGCTTTTAAAAGTAAACAAAGCGCAAGTAGAAAAATGGCTGCAAGGCGACGTACGTAGCTGGGCAATGGAATGCATAGCCTTGCGCTCACAGGTGTACGACATAGGCAACCCCGAAGAGGTTGGCTACGACTATCTTTATCGCAACTGGAGTACAGTGGAAATCCAACTGCTCAAAGCCGGTATCCGTCTGGCTTACCTGCTCAATGAAATTTACGGTTAAGCAGCACCGTATGCGGGTGCCATTCTTCGACTTGCGCCGACAAAACCGCCATATAAAAGCGCTTCTTTTACAAAAAGTAGAAGAAGTGCTCGAAAACGGCTGCTTCAGCGGAGAAGCTTGTGTGCATCCACTTGAACAACAACTTACAGCTGCTTGCGGGCTGCCCTATGTACTTGCAGTCAATAGTGGTACTGCTGCTTTGTTTTTAGCCTTAAAAGCCCTGAACATAGGAAAAGGCGATGAAGTTATACTGCCCGCCCATACTTACTTTGCCTGTGCATCGGCTGTGCTGCAAGTCGGTGCACAGCCTGTTTTTGCAGACATAGAGCCCCGCAGTTGGCAAATAGACCCGCAGCAACTCCCTCGCCTACTGACGCCCCGCACCAAAGCGGTGTTGGCAGTGCACCTCTATGGCATCCCTTGCGATATCAACGCCATTGCCCGTTTCTGTCAAGAAAATGCCCTATGGCTCATAGAAGATGCGGCTCAAGCTTTTGGCACACAAATAGGGCAACAAAAAGCCGGCAGCTTCGGCGATATGGCAGCCTTCAGCTTCTATCCCACCAAAAACCTCGGAACAGCAGGCGAAGGGGGCGCCATAGCCTTCAAAGACCCCGCTCACCGTCATCTGTTGCGAGCGTTGCGCAACCAAGGCAATGTACAAAAATATCATCATGAAGTAACTGGTTACAATTTCCGCATGGGCGCCCTGGAAGCCGCCATTTTGGAAGCCAAACTGCCTTTTTTGGAAGAATGGACGAAACGCAAACAGCAGATTGTAGATACCTACCGCCGGGTAATTAACAACCCTTATATCCGCTTTCCCGAAGAGCCCCCCAATTGCCGCCCCGCTTACCACTTGTGTGTGATACAAGTAGCCGACAGGCAGCACTTTCTGTCCTACCTCAAACAGAAGGGCATCGGCTACGGCATCCATTACCCTGTGCCATGCCACAAACACCCCCCCTTTCGCGGCTTAGCTTTCGAATGCCCACGGGCAGAATATCACTGCGCCCACTGCGTGAGCTTACCCCTATTTCCAGAACTCCACCCTCAAGAAGTGGAGTATGTCGCCGAGGCACTAAATGCCTATCGCCCACGTTAAATACATAACATAGTCGCCTTCTGTCTTTATTGATTTTCAAAGAAAAAATATGCATATTTGTAGATAAATAAGCATCCATTCTTAAATTTTGCACCCATGAAACCAAATAAAATTATAGAACGCTTACCCAAGCACCTGAAAGCCTTTATTGTGGAACAAGAGTATGAGCGCTATACTGCTTTGGACCACGCCGTGTGGCGCTACGTCATGCGGCAGAACTACAACTACCTGCAACATGTAGCTCATGAGTCATACATAGAAGGCTTGCGAAAAACAGGGATTACCATAAACAAAATCCCTCATATCGATGAAATGAATGAAATTTTGGGCAAGATAGGATGGGCTGCCGTTACGGTGGACGGCTTCATTCCTCCCGCCGCCTTTATGGAGTTTCAGGCATACAACGTGCTGGTGATTGCTGCCGACATACGTCAACTCAAGCACATAGAATACACCCCCGCGCCCGATATCATCCATGAAGCCGCCGGACATGCCCCCATCATTGCCGACCCCGCCTATGCCGAATACCTTCGCTATTTTGGACTGATAGGCAGCAAAGCCCTCTCTTCGGCACAAGATTATGCTCTTTACGAAGCTATCCGTCACCTGTCTATCATCAAAGAAGACCCCAACACTCCACCCCATGAAATAGCCGAAGCTGAGGAACGCCTCAAAGAAATAGAAGCGAATATGGGCGAACCTTCTGAGATGGCGCGCATTCGCAATCTCCATTGGTGGACAGTGGAATATGGCTTGATTGGTGATTTAAAAAATCCCAAAATATACGGTGCAGGACTGCTCTCTTCTATCGGTGAGAGTGTATGGTGTATGAGTGACGAGGTGAAAAAGCTACCATATAGCATTGAAGCTGCCAACGTGTCGTTTGATATTACCAAACCTCAGCCTCAACTTTTCGTAACCCCGAATTTCCATTATCTGTCGGAAGTGTTAGACCAGTTTGCCGATACTATGGCATTGCGGCGCGGAGGCATGTATGGTTTGCACAAAGCCATTGAGTCAAAAAATACCGCCACAGCGCAACTCAACAATGGCATGCAGATATCTGGCACTTTTGTCGAAGCGCTTCAAGACAACAGCGGAGCGCCTGCCTACTTGCGCACTCAAGGACCCACCATGCTCAGTTACCATGGGCGTTTGCTCATCGGGCACGACAAGGACTACCACGCCGAAGGATATGGTACGCCTATAGGACTGCTCAAGCAAAGCGACCAACCCATAGGCAAAATGAGCTATGGCGACCTGCGTGCCCTGGGCATAGAAGAAGGCAAGCAATGCCGCCTCGAGTACCGAAGTGGCGTGGTAGTAGAAGGGCGCCTGCTGAATGTGCGCCGTAATAGCCGAGGCGAAATCATCTTACTGAGCTTTGACGAGTGCAGCGTAGAAATGGAAGGTAGAAGACTGTTCGAACCTTCGTGGGGCGTGTATGACCTCTGTGTAGGCGAATCGGTCGTGAGTGTATTCTCCGGACCGGCAGACCCAGAAGGCTTCGAGCTCTTTTACCCTGTGCCAAAAGAAAAGACACACCGCCCGCAATACGACGAGAAAAGTCGGGCGTTGCATGCACTTTATCAAGCCGTGCGCGACATAAGAGAAGGCAAAGCGCCAGCCTCGCAGCTGGAGGAACTATGGCAAAAGGCGCAAGTCTTCATGGAGCGCGAAGAAGTGTGGTTGTTGTTGTTGGAAATGCTGGAAGTAGCTGCCGGACAAGAAAAAATGGGACATCTGGCACATGCATTGGAGGAGAAACTCAAAACAATGGCACAAGAGCACAGCCATCTGAACAAACTCATTCAAGACGGCTTGGCGCTCATACCCAATGTGGCAATAAGCTGAGGCATGGTAAAATAGAAAAGCAAAATACAGTATAAGGCGGGGGCGACAAGGACCCTCGCTTCGTTTTTGAAGAGAGCGGCAAAGTTGCCCCGTCCATAGACAGAATTTTTTTGCTTTTCTTTGCAAGGAAAAGCAAAACGGGCATAACACTATGACCATACTCATTGCAGGCGCCTCCAGAGGCATAGGGCTGGCATTGTGCCACCTACTGCTCCAGCAACAACACCGAGTCCTTGCCCTAAGCAGAAACACAAGCAGTCTCGAAGCACTCAGCAAAACATATCTCGGGCAGCTTTCTTTTCTGTCCATTGACCTGGGTAAAATGCAAAGCGAAGCACCACGACTGCAAGCATGGTTCAAGCAACAAAACATCGAGCAGCTGGACCGTGTGGTGTATAATGCCGGTTATTTAGTGAATAAAAACTTTGAGATACAAAGTTATTTAGAAATAAAAAATCAAATAAATATCAACTTCACGGGGGCTATGTTGTTGCTTCAACAATTGCGCCCTTATCTCAAGCAAGGCTCTCATGTTGTAACCATCAGCAGCATGGGAGGCTTTCAGGGAAGTCAAAAATTTCCGGGTTTAGCGGTATATAGCGCTTCGAAAGGGGCATTGGCAGTGCTGAGCGAGTGCTTAGCACAAGAATGGCAAGAAGCAGGCATTTACGTAAACAGCTTGGCATTGGGGGCAGTGCAAACCGAAATGTTGCAAGAAGCCTTCCCGGGCTATCAAGCCCCTTTGAGCGCCGAAGAAGCAGCTGCATTCGTTGCGGATTTTTGCCTGCGTGGGCATCGCTTTTTCAATGGTAAAATATTGCCGGTTTCAGTATCCACTCCTTAGTTTATCCATGATGCATCAGGTAGTGTACATTATTTCGGACATACATAAGTCACTGTCTTTTGAATGGACCGCTCTTGGTTTGCGAAAGAAAGGCATAGAGCCCTCTTTTGTGCTGCTTCATTCGACACCACAAACTGCTCTGCAGCATTTCCTTCAAACCCATGGATTTCACGTAACCTATTACCCACTGCGAGGAAAAAGCAGTTATCCACGCCTTTGGTGGCAGTTGTTTTCCTACTTGCGCAAGCATCGCCCTTTGGTAGTACACACCCACCTCTTCGACGCCTCTTTGCTTGGTTTAAGTGCTGCCAAAGCTGCCAATATCCGGCAACGCATCTACACCCGCCACTATTCTACCTTTCACCATGAATATTTTCCACGTGCCGTTTGGTATGACCGTCTGCTCAACACCCTTGCCACAGATATTGTGGCTATCAGCCGCAATGTGGAAGAAGTGCTGTGCAGCATGGAAAAAGTGCCGAAACAGAAAGTGCACCTTATCCATCATGGCTTTGATATGCAAAGCTTAACCCATTGCTCCGAGGAGCGCGTGGAAGCCGTGCGCCGACGTCATGCAGTGCCCGCCGATGCTTTTCCTGTAATTGGTGTGATTGCACGCTACATAGAATTGAAAGGCATCCAGTACATCATACCGGCATTTGCCCGTGTGTTGACACAGTACCCCCAAGCTCATTTGGTGCTTGCCAATGCCCGCGGCGACTACGCAGCTGTAATCCGCCGGCTATTGCAGCAGCATCTGCCCCCTGATAGCTATACAGAAATACCCTTCGAAGATGATTTGGCGGCGCTCTATCGCCTTTTTCATGTGTATGTACATGTGCCCATCAATCCACGAGTAGAGGCTTTTGGGCAAACCTACGTAGAGGCAGCCATTTGCCGTGTTCCGTCTGTGTTCACTTTATCGGGTGTGGCACATGAGTTTGTACGTCATCTTCACAATGCATGGGTAGTGCCTCATGCCAACAGCGAAGCCATTGCAGAAGGTATCCTGCAGTTGTTGTCGAACAGGGAGCTTTGCCAGCAACTTACGCAACGAGCTGCCGAAACAGTCGCCGAACAATTCACTGTTGAGCGCATGATTGAGCGCCTGCTTGCTCTTTATAGGCTATGACAAGCGGGGATATTCGCGAAAGCGGTAAAAGTCATACACGACTTCAACTGTACCGTCTTCGCGCAGACGTTTGCGTTTTTCGCTGGCATCGACCACACAAACAAAGCCTTCTTTTTGAAGCAAATGCACGACGGCAAAGGAAAGCGAAGGCTCGCCTCGCACCAAAATAGTTACTTCCTCTTTGCCTTTTCCCAAGTCTTCTATCAATGCCATGATACGTAAGAAGCAACGTTCCGCCAAATCTTCCACATAAGAAACGTCGGCTTCGATGGGCACCTTGGGAAAGCTTACTTCTTCTATTTTGCCATACTGACGAATGGCATACTCTTTTTGGTCAGCACTCCATTGTACTAAGGGCAATTCAGAAAAGCTGATAAGCATATTTTTGCTATTTATTTTACACCTTTAATCCTCATGCAATTTCAGCTGGTCGGCAATCTCCCAATAGGCTTTAAAACAAGCTGCTGTTATTCTTGCATCTTCCAAGGCGTTATGCTCTTCTGTATCGCGGCTTAAGGCAAACATGCCAGCCACAGCATCCAAGCTGTGTGATTTAGGCACTTTTTTGCCATTATTTTTCAATATTTTATACATCAAAAAACTAAAACTCATCAAATCGAGGACTTTGTAAGAGAAGGGCCATTCGATGTTTTCCTCCTCAAACGCCCATTTTAAGAAGTTCACGTCGGTAAGTATCCCTTGCCCACAAAGGAGCACATCTTTGAGAGAAGCATATTCATTGCGTCCGAGGGTTTGCCGTACCCAGCGCTCAAACGCTTCGAGCACTTCATAGCGCTCCGGGGCGTCTTCAAGGTCATAAATAGACAAACCGTGCACTTCTTCGGAACGCCGTGAAAAGGCTTCGGGGTTTTCTGGATATACATTGCTCAAAAAATGACTTTGCTCGTTCCAGTGGGCATCACACAGCACTGCCCCTATTTGAATGATGTCGTGATAGCCTACATCCGGTCCAGTAAGTTCCAAATCAAGAACCAAGTACTTCATAGCGGTATGTTAGTTTAATTTTTTTCTTGGGTTTATCTACAAAAATAGAAATCCCGCCAGGCAAGCAAAAGCCAGAGCGGGATAAATTCGATATTTTCTGCTGGGAAAAGCTATTCAAACAAGATGGTAAATTCTACCCTGCGGTTTTTTTGTCTTCCTTCGGGGGTTGTGTTGGGTGCTATGGGGCGGTCAGGTCCCCACCCTTTGGTAACAATACGCCCGGGCTCTACGCCTTGCTCTACGAGGAAGTCTTTCACTGCTTGGGCTCTACGCTCCGAGAGTTTGATATTGTTGGCGCGGCTTCCGACATTGTCGGTGTGCCCTTCGATGAGCAGACGCCATTTCGGTTTGCGTCTCAGCAGATTGGCAAGCTCTAAAAGTGCCGCATAGGACGAGGTTTTGATAGTAGCATTGCCAAATTCGAATTCTAAGTTGTCGAAAGCTGTTTTGAGGATTTCTTCTTCTTCTTTTTCAAGTTTGGGGCAACCATTGTTTTCTTTAGGTCCGGGCGTGGAAGGGCATTTATCGAAGGCGTCGGGCACCCCGTCGCCGTCCATGTCGTTGTAGGGACAGCCGTCGTTTTCGGCGGGTCCGGCAATTTCAGGACATTTGTCGTTGATATCTTTGATGCCGTCGCCGTCGCTATCGGCATAGGGACAACCCCCATTGGCTATATCGCCGTACACTTCGGGGCAGCCGTCTTCATGGTCATAGAGACCATCACCATCAGTATCAGGGCAACCTTTATGATTCACGTCGCCATACACATCGGGGCAAGCGTCGTCCTTATCTGGCACATTGTCTAAATCGCTATCGGGGCAGCCTTTGAATTGCTCAAAGCCGGGTTCAAGCGGGCACTCATCCACACGGTCTTCCACCCCGTCGGAGTCGCTGTCGGGGCAACCATTGAATTGACGCGAGCCAGCTTGTTGGGGGCATTCGTCTTTACTGTCGGGCACCCCGTCGGAATCGCTATCGGGACAGCCATTAAATTGTGGCAGACCTGGCAATTGCGGGCAGACATCTTCGACATCTGGCACATGGTCGCCGTCACTATCGGGACAACCACGAAACTCCCACACTCCGGGCACGCTCACGCACTGGTCCAGTTTATCAGATACGTGGTCGCCATCGCGGTCTTTAGGCTTTTTATAAAAACTCCGGATGCTCAAACCCAAGTAAAAATTAGCGCCCCTTACTTCATTGTTAAGTGCTGCATTGCTGAGCAAATCGCGTGAGCCAAAAAATAAAGGACCCAAACGCACAGCTATGCCTGCATTAAAGCCGGTATTGTCATGAAGGCTCAAAGGTAAATACAAACCATACTTTTTGCTTTCGACACGTGGGGTCACGGCATAGGTGGTAATGTAGTGGTTTTTATCTATGTCTTTTGTACCTTGCTTAAGCGCCCAGGTGGCAGTTAAGTTGAGCCCTATCCCTTGGCTAAACAAGTAGTCTGCCTGCAGGTTCAATGCCGTAGGTAGGTTCATTTTGTACTCGCCCTGCGCTTCGGTATATGTAAAACGGCTCTTAATGATTTGGTCTATATCGTTAACATCATTGATTTTTTCTTGCGATATATCCCAGTTTTGAATATTCGCGATAAAGTCGCGGCTATCGGAGCTTTTGTTATAGCGTATGCTTCCCAAGTCGGTAAGTGAAAGCCCCACTTTGGCGCGATATTGGTTTTTGGCGCGGTCAGGCAAGTTTTCCTCACCATCCATTTCATAGCGGTACATCTGATAATCAGGGCGCCATTCATACACCACGCCAAAGTCGAAGCCTACCGAAGGCTTGGCTACAAAACGGTAAGAAGGCGTTTCCGATAAGCTGAAATTGTCGGAGTGCCCATAGCTAAATTCCGCCTGAAACAGAGATACAACATCTTGATTGGTAAACTCATAGCGCAGGTCATTCACATACATATAAGCCGACCCCAACCCTTGTAAAAGCTTGAGCGTACCGGCGGTTTTAAGGAAATGTTCACCTTCATCAAGTATTACACGCCCATAAGTCAAACCATACTCAGCCCACACGTGAGCTTGTGCCGACACATGGTCATCAGAGATATTAGTTTGCCATAGCTCTGGGCTGTTGAATTTTTCATAAATCAGCTTGGCAGTGGGTTCATCTATGTCATCGAAGTTTAGGAAGGTGCGTACCCGTGGCACCAGAGCCAAAGCGCTTTTGGGTGAGAGGCTCAGCATCAACCCCAAGGCTTGCATATCCATGTTGATAAGTGCACGCTTGGACTTGCCATCCAGATTTTGCCTAAAATCATTGTCTGAATAGTTGAACTTCCAGAAGGTACTACGCTCCAGACCCAAGTAATTGTTGTTGACGTCCAAATTGGCACCTACCAAGAGCAGTTGAAATTTGGTGCGTGCATCCACAATATCGGCAGGTTGGAGGTGCACACCAGTCAGAGGGCTGTAGTTGCTGCTGTGCAAACCCCAATAATTTTGAGCTTGCAGAGGGTTCATCCGCATGAAAACAGAGAAAAACATCAAGAGAGACAGTAATTTGTATCTCATAACCTTTCGGTTGGTTTTTAGGTAGGTCTTTGCATCAAAAATAATACCATGACATTTGCTGTTTATGCAGTTTTGAGTAACTTCCAATAAAAAGCATTATTTCAGCATGCGCAGCTTTAAAATACTGCATACCGCCGACTGGCACATAGGAAAATCACTCAAAGGAAGAAGCCGCTTGGAAGAGCAAAAGCAATTTTTGGAAGAAATTGCCCGCATTGCCGATGAAAAAGCGGTAGATATGGTGCTTGTTGCTGGTGATATTTACGACAAATACACCCCCAGCATCGAGGCAGAGGGCGTGTTGCAGCAGGGACTTTTGCAGTTGAGCAAGGGCGGCAGAAGGCTTGTGCTGCTCATTGCCGGCAATCATGACTCGCCAACACGCATCCAAAACCTATCCATCATGGGCAGCCGGCACGGTATTTTGGCACATGGACATCCGGCAAAAGGCGAAGTCATCAAAGAAATAACTGATGGAATCATAGGCGAATGGGCATTGACCAAAGTAGAGCAAGACCTGTTTGTTTTTCAACATCCGGAAGTGCCCTACCCTGTACAGGTCATTGCTACCCCCTTTGCCGATGAAATACGCCTCAATCGCCGTTTGGAATCTGAAACGGGCAATGCCCTTTACGACTACCTGAAAGATTACTGGCACACACTTGCCGGGCAGTGCAATTCCAAGGGCATTTGCCTTTTGACAGCCCATCAGTTTATCATTCGCTCGGGAAAGCCCGCCGAAGACGAGCAAGAAAGTGAAGCAGAGCACCGGCTTTCGATTGGTGGCAGCCACGCCCTCAAAGCCGATATATTTCCAGAAAATATACAGTACGTAGCCTTGGGGCACCTGCACCGCCCCCATGAAGTCGCAGCTTCTCATATACGTTACAGCGGCAGCCCCTTAGCCTACAGCTTCGACGAAAGCAAATATGAAAAGAAGGTGATGGTCGTAGAGCTCATACCCCAGCAAAAACCTCAACTTGAAGAGGTAGGCTTAACTGCTGGCAGACAGCTGGTAGTTTTGAAAGCAGCAGGAAACGAAGCAGTCAAAGAGCAGCTGCAAGCCCACGCAGACTGTTGGGCGCATGTCGATTTTCAAACCATACCCACCCCTTCGCTTCTTAAAGAGCTCCAAGAAGAATTTTCCTGTTTCATCAGCTGGCAACTGCCTGCCAGCTGGCAAACAGACGACGCCACAACCACAGACAGCCATCCACAGCTGAAACAACCGCACGAGTATTTTGAAGAATACTACATGCAAACAAACAATACCCCCCCACCCAAAGAAGTGCGAGAGGCTTTCGGTCAGCTGTTGAGAGACATTCAATAAAAAAACCACAGCCCTATGCAACCCCTTTATCTTTACTTTAAAGGTCTGGCATCCTACAAAAAAGAACAACACATCGACTTCAGCGAGTTGAGCAGTGCAGGCTTATTTGGTATCTTCGGTAAAACAGGTGCCGGCAAATCAACCGTACTTGAGGCAATAAGCATTGCGCTTTATGGCAAAGCACTACGCGGCAGCCAAAAAAGCATCAAGCACCTTATCAACCGTCACAGCGATGAGTTAGCCATAGAGTTTATCTTTCGAGGTTTTGACAAGCACATCTATGCTTTTACCTATCGCCTCAATGTACAAGTAAGAAAGAAGAAGAAGAAGAAGAATAAAACCGACACTACATTCCAAGAAGACAAGCACAAAAACTCAGCAGAGAAAAAGTATTACCGCTACCACGGTACAGAGCTCCAGGGCAAAACCCTTTGGCAGAGTTTCAAACAAGGAACACAAGCGTGGCAAGCACTCGACGACAAGAAAGGCGAAGAACAAGCCGCTTTGAAACATATTCCAATAGAGCACTTCACCCGCACCATCATCTTGCCACAAGGCAATTTCGATAGGTTTATCAAAGAACCTCCAGCCGAAAGAAGTGCCTTTTTAAGAGAAATTTTCGATTTGAGTATTTATGAAAAGATAAAAGAAAAGGCAAAAAAGAAGCTCGAGGAAGCCCAACAAAGCTTTGAAAACGACAAAAATCGACTGGCTGAATACGAAGATGTCAATGAAGAAGTTCTTCAACAGAAAAAAAGTGAACAAGAGCAGCTGTTAAAGCAACTTGCCGCCCAACAAACCGAAACCGAACAACTCGAAGAGCGCGTAAAACAAATAGACCTCGCCGAGATAAAAGAAAAAGAGCTGGAAAAGCTGCAAAAAGAGCTTTCCGAGACAGAAAGTAGTCTAGCACAACTTCCCCAAAATCTAGAACAAAAGCAGGCACGTTTGCAAATAGCACAAGAGCATTTCGAAAAACCTTTCGGTATTCGTGAACAAAAGAAAGAAAACCTGAGGGAAAACCAAAAAAAGGTCTGCCAACTCACTCAAAGCATACAAGAAAGAGAGCAAAAAATACAAGAGCACCAAAATAAATACCAAGCATTGAATGCGCACTATGAGCAGCTATTAGAAAAAAAGCAAAATATCAGCCATTTGGAAATGTACATCAAAAAGTACCGAGAGCTGCAGGAAATCCAAACGAGTATAGCATTGCGAAACCAAGAATACCAAAACCTGTCATCTGAGCGCAGACTCATAGAAAAAAAACTTCAAGACCTATCGGAGCACATTCACAAAGCAGAGGAAAATATTAAGCAGCTGCAAACAGCAAACCTACCCATACTTATCCAAAAACTGCAGGACTTAAAAGATGACGCTTGTCAATATTACGAGCAACGTGAAGAACTTGGAAAGACTTACAAAAGCCTGGAAGACAAACTAAAACAAATAGAAAAACCCGAAAACAAGCACTTATCGGCGCTGTTAGAAAAAGCAGTAAAGGAAAACAACTTTGTGCAATTGAATCAAAGCTTACAAGCCTTGTTCAGGAACATAAACAACAAAATACAGTTGAGCAGTTTGAGGCAAACCCTTAAAGCAGGAGAGCCTTGCCCTCTATGCGGCTCAACCGAGCACCCCATCGAAAATCTCAGCACCCATTCAGCATCTCACGAAGAGCTGCAACAACAAGCTGCTTTGTTAGAAGAAGCCTTGAAAGAGCTGCCAAACACACAGGAAAAGTCCATCCGCTTTCATAATTTTAAAGAACGTTTCATGAAAGGCATTGAACACTACAATAAAATCAAAACCGACGACCTTCCCACACTTCCAGAAGACGAGCTCCCCCGCAAAAAAGATATTTTCAACAAAATACTGACCGATATCACACAGCAAGTAGAACAAAAGCAAAATACTCTAAAAGAAAGCGCAGAGCAATTCCAGCAGCTGAATGAACAAAAAGAGAAAATGCAAAAAGAAGAGCAAGAGAAAGTAAAACGCATCGCTACTCTGGAGGGCGTTATCCAAGAATTGCACAATAATATGCAGCGGCTTCAAGAAGAAATAGAGACATACAAGAAGCAATATCCTGAATATCAAAGCAAAAGCATAGAGGAATTAGAGGAAAACGTGCAAGCAATTCAAACGGAATACCAAGAAGCAGAAGTCGCCTGCAATCAAGCCAAAAAGCAACTGGAGCAAATAAAAAAAGAGCAACACACAGAAGAAGGAAAACTCAAAAGTATTCAAGACGGCATCGACACTTTGCAAAAAGAGATAAACGACATCGAGCAGAACATACAGCAGCTGCTACAAGCATACAATGAGCTATTTTGCACAGAAGAAGAAGTACAACAAATACTCAATGAAAAACAAAGTATTCAAAACCACATACGCCAAAGAGAAGCTTTGCTTAGCAGATACAGCACTTTAAAAAAGCGCATGGAAGGCATCCAAAAAGAACGGCAGGAGCTTAGCATACCCCAATCAGTTGAAGAGCGAGCACAACTCCGCCGACAGTATGAAGACAAGAAACAAATAGTTAAGAATTTGCAAGAAGCGAAAGGAGCAATCTCGGAAGTTTTAAAAGTCTTGGAAGAAAGACTCAATAAGAAAAAGCAGCTTACGAAGTCCTATGAGCAAAGCAGGAGAGCGCTGGAGATATGGGAAAGAATAAACAAACTCACCGAGGGCAATGGACTTCTGAATTTCGTACTCAAAAACTACCTAAACAAAGTCAACCGCTTAGCCAACAAACATTTTGAGCAACTCACCAACAACACACTCTCGGTCGATATCACTACGGAAAAAGACAAAATAGAAATCAAAATACTCGACCGCCTGAACCAATACCCACGCCCCATCGAAAGCCTCTCGGGCGGGCAGCATTTTATCTTATCGTTGAGCCTTGCTTTGGCACTTTCCGAACTATTACAAGATACTCATGGCATCCGGCAGCATTTCTTTTTCATAGATGAAGGCTTTGGCAGCCTCGATGAAGAAACCTTATCCGAAGTGATGAATGTACTGGAAAGACTGGCTTGCAGTGGCAAAGTCATTGGTGTAATCTCTCACGTGCAATCCATGCAAGAGCGCATAAGCACAGCCCTCGTTGCCTCACAAAGTCCACAAGAAGGCAGTAAACTACGGCAAACCAGCATCCCCCTCTGATGAAACAAAAGAAGCAGGCAGCTCTTCGCTCTGCCTGCTTCTTCGTTCCTCTGATAAGCGTACTGTAGCACTATGCCGTACCTTTCAAAATTTTGTTCCAATAAAGCCACGGCAAAATGTGCTTCTTGAGTTGATACATCGTCCAGCGTTCTTTCGACTGGTCAAAGGGAAAAGTTTCAATAGGATTATTGTCGTAGTCGAATTCCGCCAACACCAATTTGCCATATCCCGTAACCAGAGGGCAAGAGCCATAGCCATTGTATGAAGCAAAGGGCTGTTTGCCGTCCATCACCTCCAAAAGATTTTGAACTAAAATTGGAGCCTGCTTGCGTATGGCTGCTCCCGTCTTAGCATTAGGGGTATTGGTAGCATCCCCTATGCCAAATATGTTTGGATATTTTGTGTGTTGCAAAGTATGCTTGTTCACATCCACCCAACCATTGGCATCAGCAAGTGGGCTGTTCCGAATAAAGTCCGGTGCACTCTGCGGCGGTGTCACATGTATCATGTCAAAGTGCATTGTCTTCTTCTCTTTGCTGCCATCTGCTTGCGTTACCTCAAAAGTAGCCTCTTTTCTTGCTCCGTCTATAGCCACTAAGTTGTGCTTGAAATCCAAATGAATGCCATAACGATTGACTACTTTCATGAGTGTGTCGGCATATTTCTTCACCCCAAAAATCACTCCGCCCGCTGTGCAGAAATGCACATCGGCTTTACCAAGTATTCCATGCTTTCGCCAGTAGTCGCATGCCAAATACATAATTTTTTGCGGCGCTCCCCCACATTTGATGGGTGTGGCAGGGTTGGTAAACAAAGCAACACCGCCTTTAAAGTTTCGAATACACTCGAAAGTATAAGGCGCCAAGTCGAAACGGTAGTTACTTGCTACGCCATTCTTTCCGAGCGTCTCTTCCAGCCCTTCTACCCATTCCCAGCGCAGCTGTATGCCGGGGCACACCACCATGAAATCATAAGCTACCTTCTTTCCACTTGCCAGATGCACCACTTGATTTTCTGGCTCGAAAGCCTCTGCCCTGTCTTTAATCCACTTGGCTTTTTTTGGCATTACCGATGCCTCCGGGCGCACTGTCTTTTGCACGTCGTAATCTCCCCCTCCTACCAGAGTCCAAGCGGGCTGGTAGTAGTGTTTTTCCGACGGCTCTACAATGGCAACATCCAGTTTTGGGCGCTTGCGCAACAACTGTGCAGCTACCGAAATGCCAGCGTTGCCACCTCCAATAATAAGCACTTGGTGTCTTTCCATAGCTTTCTCGTTTTTACAATATAAAATCATACTTTCATACAATTGTAAAAAAATATTTTCATATAAAAAAAGAAAAAACATGAAATTTTACCCAAGAAACACACAAGTGAATAGCCAACTCTTGTGGATTAAGCCAATGCCAGTGCTGGAAAAAGCATTGTTACAATAGCAAACAAGAGCAAAGGAGCCCCCCTTGCTCATGCTGTCGTTACTTTCAAAAAAACAATAAAGGCGCATGCTTGCCCTGATAGCACATATCAAGCCTAAGACGTCTGCCCGCTTGGGAAATGCACAGCCTGTGCCATAATTACCCAATCGTAAAGACGATAGCGCAGCGAACGAGGTAGCCATCTTATCCAAAATACTTCCCTATCTATCCATTGCACCCACATCGGATGTGAAAAGAGACGGTAAAACAAGCGGCGCCAGCCCCTTGCCGGGCGGTAAGCACGAGGATTTCGTGCATGCAATTCCGGTTTCAAGTTACACAACCTTTCTTGTGCTACCTTGTATTGTCGGATGCGACGGATGTAGGAGGCACAAGTAATGAAATCATCATGCCATGCCACCAAGTTGTAGTTGAAATAAACGGGTACACCTGCCCGCACCGCACGCACTCCAAAATCATAATCTTCGGCATCGCGTAAGCGTTCGTCGAAGCCTCCCAGCTGCTCAAATACTTGACGAGGCACAGACATGTTGGCAACTGACAAAAATACCCTGTCTGCTGGCATCGGTTCTGTGGCATACACAGCCAAGGGTGCTAACCAAAGGCGACTCAAATAAGCCTTGTAGCGATGCATGTCGGTGCGCAGCAAAGCTTCTTCCTCCAAGGTAGCCCCCGACAAAAGACTATTGGGAAAGCGATAGTGATGCGCTTCATGCATGGCAATACCCTCTGGAATCAAGCGGATATCATCATCTAAAAAAACGAGCAGGTCGCCGCGAGCAACCTTTGCAGCGCGGTTACGTACCACAGCCCGCCCCCCGTTGGCGCCTTCTATCCAACGTAAAGGCAAAGCCCCTGAATCCCAATGGGCAAGGGCTTCGGCTGTTCCATCCGTAGAACCGTCAATACTAACAATAACCTCATCAGGCAAGCGGCTTTGGCTTTTGAGCGACTCAAGGCAACGCAACAACTGTTCTTTTCTGTTGTAGGTAGGTATAATAACGCTTATTTTCATCTTCCGGCAAGCTTTTGGTCAAAGAAACGAAAAATAGCAAAAGAAATAAAATGTCCCCTTCGGGAAAAAACGCCATTTATTCGGATAGAAGTCCACTATTGCTCACGCAGCTTGCGTGTAGAATAGAGCAATCGTAGCTGCATTCATAAGCAAGCAAATCCACTGTTTATTCGTGCAAAATACTGCCTTAGATTTCTGAGGTATGCCATTGTTCTATGTTTTATTTTTTACCTTCACACAAAAACAGTCCTATGCCTTCCGCTACTTGGGTTCAACGGCTCAAACAACAAGTCAGGGCGCTTCGCGTGTATTTGCTCTATCAAAAGGCTTCCCGCCGCGCTTTTTTCTTATCATGGGCAGTGGCATGGCAGGAATTCCGCCACAGCTTCCACCAATTCTTTACTTGGCGCTCGCCTCTGTGGTCTTTGTTGCGTGTGCTGCGTTATGCCCTGCTTTCGCTGTTGCGTCCTTGCTTTGGCAGGTCTGCCCGCCTCAGCTACGCTTTCACCGGCGAAGACCGCCTCATAGAATCTCTGCTCAAACCGCCATTTGGCTACCGCGGTTTTTATGTGGAAGTAGGATGCAACCACCCCACTTTCATCTCCAACTCCTTTGTGTTGTATCGTCAAGGATGGCGAGGTATATGCATCGATGCCAACCCACGGCTGATACGTCTTTTCAAATACTACCGCCCGCGCGACATCGCCGTGCACGCCTTCATATCGAACCAAAGCCAAGAAGTTGAGTTTGTAGAATTAAGTAATGACGTACTCTCTTCGGCAGACCGCAGCTATGTTGGGCGTATATTGCAAGAAGAGGCAGCCCAAAGCATTAGACAAATACACCGACTACGCAGCCAACGCCTGACCGATATCCTCGATGCCACGCACTGTCCTTCCCACTTCGACTTCCTTTCCATCGATGCCGAAGAACACGACTACCAGGTGCTGTGTTCTTTAGACCTGCAAAAATACCGCCCACGCCTGATTGTGATAGAAGACGAGCACTTCGCCCCCCTACAGCCGCACACCAACCGCATAGTGCAATACTTGCATGCCCATGACTACCGTTTGGTGGGCTATGTCCTCACCAATCTGTACTTTTTCGATACTCAAAACAGCTAATTTTCGGGAAGGACAGTTTGTCCCTCTGGGAAAAAATAAAGAAACAAGGGCTTTCAATATTCACCACTACACCAAGCCCAACACCTTAAGCAAATGCCCTGAGGGATTGCCTACCTTTCCCAACTTTCCTTGCTTGTGCTCATAGTTCCACTTAAACAAAGCTTTCATCTTATCCTCACTACTCAGCACCGCCTTCACATAATCGGGGCGCGTAATGCCCAACTCCTTCAAAAGGGCATGGGCACGCAGCTGGCGTTCATTAACCAATGCCTCTTCTGCCATATCCTTTTTGCGTTCAATGACAAAGCGCACTTTAGTGTATTTTCGCCCCTCTTTAATGAGCATGTATTGCACAATTAGCTCCGACACCTCGTTGATTTCCTGAACGGCAACTTCCAATACCTTGTCCACAAACTGGCGCACCTGCGCATACTTCTCCTTCTTGCGCTTCGGGTCTTTGAGCTTCAGCTTTATCTTTAACTCATCGATGGTGGTCGTAAAGCCCCCTACATCTTTCCAACGAGAGCAGTATAAATAAAATCGCTTGGCATATTTCGAAGTAAAACGAAGCGATGCCAACAGACGGAAAGCTGTATAGTTCCTTTTCAATTCATAGAGGTAAGGAATTACCTTCGACGACACCTCCAGCTCAATGATACCTTCCCCCATCTTATACTCAGCCGTAGATACCAAACTGAACTGAAGCAGGTTGCCCTGCTCATTGATGACTTCAAAAACACGCTCAGCGAGGCGAAAAGTCGATTCCCTGCATTGCTGATAATTCCACTGGCGCCCGGTAAGCAGCTCTATGTCTTTTACCTTCAACTGGTAAAAATTGCGGCTTTCGTCTTCTCTGATTTCATTGAGCAGACAAAACAAAATGTCCATTTCGCAGGCAGTCATCTCATAACGTGCCTCCGTCAAGAAATTGTGTTGACGTATCTCCGTACGCTCGTTTATCTGTTCCAACTTCATATAAAACAGGCACTTGGCTATTTGTAAAGTGAAAATTAAGTTAAAAAAATCCAACTTTTCAAAAACAGGCAGAAAGGAGGAATTTTTTTAAACTTTGAAGTTCAAAGCAAAGACTTATAAAAAGTGTTAGTTAGCTTATAAAAAGTGTTAGTTCGACTTATAAAAAGTGTTAGTTAGCTTATAAAAAGTGTTAGTTCGACTTATAAAAAGTGTTAGTTAGCTTATAAAAAGTGTTAGTTAAGCCTTTTCTTTGAAAACCAAAGTTTTTGATTTTCAAAGTTTTATATAATTTTTGCAACAATGTTGCAACAAAATAATATTCTAAAGAAGCTCAAAAAATAGGAACATGCCTGCAAGAGAAAAGGAAGCCTTATGCGTAAAAACGCTATTTTCGCTTATGAGAAGTGTCAATCAATAAAAGGTTGATTTTATCAACCATATTAAATTTTGAAAAAACACATAAAAACAAAATTTTTTGTAAAAAATACCCCTACAATATATACTCAAGTATATACAATATTCACAATATTGTGTTGTCTTTCAATTTTGTGTCTTTTTTTTTCTTTCGAAATGAAAAAAATGAACAATCGGCGCTTTGACTTTCAAAGTTAAAGCATAAATCATCCCCACTTTCCGGGAAATTTCCCTATGCTTGACTATCTTTGTTTTGTACAATTCAATTGAAAGAGGAGTGGTTTATCAAATTTTTTTTCTAATATTGAGAACACAGAACGAGCCAAACTGAGTACCCTATGCAACCAAGAATCATAGCAGTGGTCAATCATAAAGGCGGCGTGGGCAAAACCACCACTACACTCAATTTGGGCAAGGCGCTTTCGCTCATGGGTAAGCGGGTGCTGTTGGTGGATATCGACCCGCAAGCCAACCTCACACAACACGTGGGGATGGAAGAGCCTGCGCAAAACCTCTACCATGCCATCTGTGAAGAACAAAGTCTGCCAGTCGAGGTACTGGATGAACGACTGCATGTCGTTCCGGCGGATTTAGAGCTATCTGAGGCAGAACTTCGCCTGAAAAATGATGTCAATGGTTACTTTCGCCTCAAAGAAGCCTTAGAGGGCGTTAAAAACGCTTATGAGTATATTCTCATCGATTGTCCCCCGAGCCTTTCCATTTTGACCATCAATGCCCTGATTGCTGCCTCAGAGGTATTGATTGTGGTGCAAGCCGAATACCTTGCTACCAAAGGACTGCAGACCATCCTCAATTTGATAGACGAACTGCGCAAGAACTTGAACCCGAAACTTGAAGTGGCAGGCATGTTGCTTACTCAAGTGGACCATACGGTCATTCGGCGCTCGATTGTAGAACAGGTGCGAGGAATTTACCGAGGCAAGGTGTTCGACACCCTCATTCGAAGCAATGTAGCGTTGACCGAAGCCTCTGCCATGCACCAGGATGTGTTCAGCTATAACCCCAACTGCCACGGCGCCGAAGACTATATGCAACTTGCCAAAGAAGTAGAAGCGGCAAACCGTTTGGCACAAACCACTTCTTGACAACACCCAAAAAACAGCAAACCGGATGAGCAAGAAGAAAAAATTTGCGGCTTTGTTGCAGACCGCCCAACAGGAGATAGCGCACACTGAAGTGTATATCAAAGAGCACATCGAAATACTGGATGAGCTGCGCGACCTTATTCGCCCTTTGAGCGAGGAGGAATACCGGCAGCTTGAACAAAACATAGTTGAAGAGGGCTGCCGCGACCCCTTGGTGGTGTGGAAAGACAGCCAAGCGCAGCGCTACGTGCTCATCGACGGGCACCACCGCTATAGCATCTGCCAAAAGCATAAATTGCCTTTCAAAATAGAATTGCGCGACTTTGAAAACATAGAAGCAGTCAAAGACTGGATGGTAAACAACCAGCTGGGCAAGCGCAATCTCACGAAAGAAGAAATGGCTTATTTGCGGGGCTATCAATACAACCGCTTCAAGCAAAAGCCGGGCAATCTTGCCAACCTGAAGCAATTTGCCGCCACTGCCGACGACACAAGCCGGCAGAAAGAAGAGGGCAGTACTGCCGAAAAACTGGCAAAGCTCTTTAAGGTGTCTGACAAAACCATCAAGCGCGATGGGCAATATGCCGAAGGCTTGGGGCGTCTGAGTGAAGGAATGCCCGAGCTGAAAAATAAAATACTGAAAGGAGAGTTGAAAGTGCCGGCGAAAGTGTTGCGCCAAGTGCCCAAAATGAGTGATGAAGAGATAGCACAGCTGCGTGAAAGGCTTTTGCAGCAGTCTCAAGAACAAACGGGCAACAAAAATGAGCAGAGAGCAAGTAGCGCCCCCAAAAAAGGCAAAGATAAAGTCAGCCAGCTGAAAGCTGAGGTCATACAACTACTCAAGCAGGTAGAAGACGAAGCCCTGCTGTTGCAAATCAAAAAGCTTTTGGGAGCTTGATGCTTTCCGGAAGGGACAAAGCGTCCCTTCCGGAAAAGAAAAAAAGACACTGCCATGCGAAAGATATTTTATTTCATCTTGCTTGTTTTGTTGGGGAAAGTGATGCCTTTGCCGGCAGGGGCACAAGCCGCTGAGTGGCTTGATTTTCCCACCCTGTTTACGCCCAATGGCGATGGAAACAATGATTTTTTCAAGGCATATGGCGAGGGCGTGAAAGACTTTCATCTGCGCATCTACAACCGCCAAGGTGTGCTATGCTATGAAACCACCTCATGGGAGGAAGCACGCGACCGCGGATGGGACGGACGCATAGGCGGGCAGCTGGCGCCCGCCGGGGTGTATATGTGGCTGGTGGAGGGTACTTTTGTAAGTGGGGAGGCTTTGCAAGACAGGCGGAGCAAAAAGCACGGTTCATTTTACCTTCAACCTTAGAGTTTATGAAAGCAATGCTACGTTGTTTTCTGTTTTTTTGCTGCTTTGCGACAGCCGGGGGGCATGTCTGGGCACAGCAAATCCCATGGAGCCTTTACGAACAAAATGGAGCGGCACTGTCGCCAGCTGCCATCTTGCAGGAAGAGCAAGCCGTTTTTGTATTGCAGAACCGCCGCCAATGGATGCAGTTGGGTAGCCCTTATCAAAGCAATCTGTTGCGGGTACAATACCCCCTTTTGCGCATAGAGGGTGATACAGCGGCTTATCATTATGCTACTATCGGTTTGCTTTTTCTGGACGATACCCAAGGAGACCGCTTGCAGCTGAAACAAAACAGCTTGCGCTTGGCTTTTGCTTATCAATGGCGCATAGCCAAACACCGCATAGGTTTGGGCTTGGAAGCCGCTTGGCATGGGCGCCGCCTGACGGGCGAACAAATCACTGGTTATGACCCGCAAGGACAAGCCTTGCAAACCGAATATTTGAGCACCGCGCTCATTTCTGTTTGGGCATTGAATGCAGGCATCATATGGCGCCGCCCAGAACTGCACTCGGTGCATGACCGATATTTCTTGTCTATTGGTACTTATGACTTGAACCGTCCCAATGTCAGCCATAGCTCGCTACTGACGAGCCGCCGCCCTCCTACTTGGCAACTGGCTGCCGAAGCCCGTTTGTTTCCCCTCAAGCAAAGCAAGGGTTTTCGCCACTCTCTTTCGCCTACTTTCTACCTGAGCAAAGAAGCAGGTACTTGGGCATATCAAGCGGGGGCTTGGTATCGGTATCACTTTTCAGAAAACAGCGGGCGTTTGTTTCGAAACGGTAGTTTAGGACTTGGGCTGCGCTACCATCGGGCAGGACGCACAGCACTGCTGTTGGCACTCAATAGTGCTACCATCAGTTTGCAATTTGCGTATGACTACACCTTGCCTTCGGCTATGCCAGGTATCGATAAGTTGGGTACTACGGAGTTTTCCATTGGCTTGAAAAAAACATTGGGAAGGGTAAAAAAACTGAATCAATTCGAGGATTTCATTATCAATGACGATTTGGGCGACGACAACATAGAGGAGCTGCCCGAAGAGCCCGAACCCTAAAATACTTCAAAACGCAAACCTTATGTTTTCGAAAGCATGTGAATATGCCATGCGTGCCATTGTGTATGTAGCTACATGTACAATGGAAAAAAGGCGCGTGGCTGTAAAAGAAATAGTGGAAGTTACCGGCATACCCGAAGCTTTTGCCTCTAAGGTAATGCAGCGCTTGGTACGTGCGGGTATGGTCGAATCATTGCGTGGGAAAAAAGGAGGGTTTAGCATGTCGGAAACACAACTGGCGCAATCGCTCTATGAGGTGGTAGCACTGTTCGAAGGAGAGCATTATTTCAACAGTTGCCTTTTGGGCTTGCCCAAATGTAGCAGCTACAAACCTTGCCCTTTGCATCACCAAGTGGTGGGCTTGCGTGATGCACTCAAAAAACGACTGCAGGAAACAAGCATACGCCAAGCGGCTGAGGAAGTAAGCAATGCTGGGGCGCATTTGCGTTTAGAAATACCTGCTCGCAATGACGAACATCATTGATGCTTTAGGAAGTATCTCTTTTTTTTGAATAAAAAAAGACAAAAATATCCTTTTATGAAAATTGATATTCAAAGCCAGCAGGATGTAAAAGAGATGGTAAACCACTTTTATGCACAGGTGCGTGTAGATGCTTTGCCGGGTGGAATCTTCAATGGAGTGAGCCGAGCGCATGGCGCTGATGTTCTGGAGCAAAACAAGGACTTGTTAACTAAATATAGATTTCATAATTTTGTAGCAAAAAAGTCATGAAGTGTCCAAGGTGTAAAAGTAGTGAAAAAGTAAAAAATGGTAAAATTAAAGGAGTGCAAAGGTACAAATGCAAAAAGTGTCACTATAATTTTACAGTTGCTCGAAAATCAACAGCCAAAAGTAATCGTGTAAAAAGATTAGCATTCATCTTGTATTTAGAAGGATTAGGATTTCGTTCTATTGCCAGAGTATTA
>NZ_JAASRN010000005.1 GCF_011761635.1 Thermonema lapsum | reverse complement strand
AACACCTCTTCCCATTCCGAACAGAGAAGTTAAGCCCTCCAGCGCCGATGGTACTGGGGTCATACCCGGGAGAGTAGGTCGCCGCCACGTAAGAAATAACCCCTTCTGTTATGGAAGGGGTTTTTTGTTTATGTGGGGGTAGGGTGAAGTAAAGCAAAAGGCAGTGGTGTTTGATTTGCTTTGCTTGGGGCATTGAGGCAAGCGCCTCAACTGCCTGAACTTTGATATGGCAAACTACGTTTGCGTTTCGGATGAAAAGGGCAACCCCTTTGTCTTGCTTTACAATGGTAGGCTTTTTTACCAGGAGGGTAACCAAAATAAATTACCATCAGCATCGATGGATTAAAGAAGTATTCACTTAATTGACCTGCCGATAAAATTACCACATTCAATTGAATACTGCTCTCAAAGGTTTTGCTTACCCTTTCTTTTTCTTCATTTCCTCTATTTTGGCTTTTAACTCAGCGATTTCTTCATCTTTGACCTTGAGCGCTTGACGAGCTAACTTATCGTCTTGACGCAACTGGTGAATCACCCGGCGCAGCTCGTCGCGCTGTCTTTCCAGTTCAGCCACTTTTACTCGCAGGGTTTGCATTTCTTGCTGTGCTTCCTGAAGCTGATTTTTTAGATGTTTCTCTCTTTTATAAATGCTTTCAAGGCGTGATTCGTATTCGTTGCGCAGTCTTTCTATGACTTCTCTTTGTTCTTTTTCGCGTTTGGCGAGCGCTTCTTGTGTAGCTGCCAATTCTTCCATGTTTTGACGCATTTCTTCTTCTTGTGCCCGCATTTGCTGTGCTGTTTCTTGTGCTTCCTTGAGCAGCTTGCGGGTCTGCTCTGCTATTTGCACGGAAGCAATGGACATGGCTACTGTTTCTGCTACTTCTTCGACAAATGCTATTTCATGTGCTTGAAACTCGCGGAAAGAGGCTAATTCCAGCACACCAAAGACAGCTTGTTCTGTTTTTAAAGGTACTGCTAACAGCATCTTAGGATTGCTTTCGCCTAATCCAGAGCTTATTTGAAGGTAACCTTCGGGGAGGTCGCGCAAAATCACTTTGTCCTTTTCGTACACTACTTGTCCTATGATGCCTTCTTCTATCTCAAAGTGCACGTCATCGAAGCGGCGACGGTCATAAGCATAACAAGCAGCCATGCGTATGTGACGGCGCCCGGTTGTTTCTTCTTCTACAACATAGAAAGCACCGTGTACAATGTCTAAATAGCGTATGAGCTCGTAAACAACACGATAACCGAACTCCTCTATTTCTTTAAACTCCATGCGAGACAACTCGTTGAAGATGGCAATGCCTCGATTGTGCCATTCTCTTAGCTTTGCTTCTTCATCGATACGCTTGAGGTTATCTCGCATTTCTAGCAGTGCTTTGCCCAGAAGGTCTTTTTCGCTGCGTGCCTCAAAGTGAATATCAAATTGATAGTGACCTATTTTATCAGCAAACTCGGCGGTCTTGTGCAGATTACTACTCAAAGTATTGATACTTTGAGCGAGTTGCCCTACTTCGTCTTTTTGCTTGATACGCAAGTGAATGTTTACGTCCCCTTGTGCCAATCGCTCGGCTGCTTCTGCTATGCGGCGTATAGGGTTGATAAGGGTATTTTTAAACTGTATGTAAGTGATAATAAAAAGCCCTACGTAAATGAGAAAGGCAATAATTAAGTTTTGAGTAGTACGGCTTTTGGTATCATAATAGCTTGCTGCCAAAATGTCGCTTAGTTCGGCACTTTGCTTTAATAGGTTAAAGCTGTTGTCGCGTATATACACGATGGCTGCTTGCCGCTCGCGGTTGGGTACTTTGCGTATGCTATATTCTATTATACCAAGCTCATTGTAGGAGCTGTCTATAGCAGGAACAGTAGCTTCTTGCGTAATGAGAACATCGATTTGCTTTTTGTAGTTGTTCCACAAGATTTCTACTTCCGATAGTTTGTTTTGAGCTTCTCCCTTTATAGGGGGCACTTTCAGACGTTTTTGAGTAATATATACCTCGCCTCCGTATTTGAGAATATCGAGACGATTCTGAAAAGCAATGGTTTCTTGTTCCAACTTTTTATTAAGTTGCGTTTCGCCTGCGGCTACCTTTTCTGTCCAATAAACCATTTGTTGCACACTTAACTCATTGCGTCGTGCTATTTCTGTCCATGTATGATGGCGGGCAAGCTGGTTGGTTGAATAGAACACCAGCAGGTAGCTGGCTAAGGTGAGCAGCACCAAGGCGATAAGCAGCAGAGTGGCTTTGCTCTGAATCGAATTGACGTTGAAGGAAGGCAAGATGCTGCGCTTAACATAAACCGGGCTATGCTGTTGCTTCATTGCGTGCGATGGTTTCATTGCGGGTCTATGAGCAAGTTAATCATTTTGTTGAAATTTTAAAGCTGTTCCATTTGAAATGAACGCTCTGCTTTTTGTGCCGGAATGTACGAAAGCAGGGTAGTAAGCAGAATCATGCAGAGGCTGACGATGCAGGCGTCTTGCCAAGCCAAGCGTACCGGGTAGGCTTCGACTATGCTGCTGACAACGCCCATTTTGATGAATCCATAGTGTTCTTGTAGCCACACAATGAGGGTGCCGGTTACGACCCCTCCAATTGCCCCACTAAACCCAATCATCATGCCTTGCAAAAGAAAGATGCGACGGATAAGCCCTCTACTGGCACCCATACTGCATAAAATGCTGATGTCTTTATTTTTTTCTATGACTACCATAGAAAGGGTATAGAAGATGTTGAGAGCGGCAATAAGCATGATTACGCCCAGTGCCAAGCCGGCGAATAACTTTTCGGTGTGGATGGCTCGAAGGATGTCAGCTTGTTGTTCTTCTCGGTTGAGCACCAGAAACTTTTCGCCCAGCAGTTCTTTTAATTGCCTTTGCAATAAAACTTCTTTGCCCGGTTGCGCTTTGATTTCGAGTGCTGAGCGCTCGTCTTCATACTGCATAAGGGCTTGCGCAAAAGGCAAAGGCACCAATATATAGCGGGCATCTTGCTCAAACTCTACTTCAAAGATGCCTCCTGCTTGAATAAGCCCCTTTTTTAAATCTTTTTCGCTAAGGGTTATTTTGCCTTTACGGTTCGGGTACCATATTTCCAAGGGGGTGATATCGCCCCAAGCGTAGCTTAGGGTGCGGTACACGCCATAGCCTATGATGGCAAAAAAGTAGTCTTCTTCTTGTAATACGAAGCGCCCAGCAAGCATGTGTTTGGGATAGTCGCTTACTTCGCCGTAATTGGGGCTTACGCCTTTGATGCGGGCAACGGTTTGCTTTTCTTGATAACGGACTACGGCTTCGTCTTCAATTACTTCGCTATATGCAGCTATGGCATCGATGGCATCGAGCTGGTGGCGCAGGCTGTCGTTAAGGATAAAGGTTTTACCTTGAGCAGGTAATATTTTCAAGTCAGGGTTGAACTTGCTGAACTGCTGGCGCAGTAAGTCTTCCAATCCGTTAAATACTGACAACACCAGCAGCATAGCCATAGTGCTAACAGCTACCCCCAGCCAAGCGAGGGTGGTCATGCGGTGGATGAATTTTTGTCGTTTGCGCGACCGGAAGTAACGCCGGGCGATGAACCAAGCAGTAGCATCTATCTTCATTCGCTTTCTATGATTTGTTTTAACTCATGAAGCTTCATGAGGGCTTCGAGTGGGGTAAGTGTGTTGAGGTCGAGGCTGCCAAGAAACTGCTTTATTTTTTCCCATTGCGGGTCGTGGGTTTGAAATATTTGCAGCTGCATGGCAGGGCTTGCAGCTGCCAGTCTTTTGGACTGCTTGCGACGGTGCATCTTCTCCTCTTCGAGCAGGCTAAGTACTTCTTCGGCGCGCTGCACAATGCTCGGCGGCATGCCTGCCATTTTGGCGACATGAATGCCAAAGCTGTGTTCACTACCTCCAGCTTGTAGCTTGCGCAAAAATATCACTTTGTCTTTCAGCTCCTTGACTGCCACATTGAAGTTTTTGACTCGCGGCAACTGCTCTGCCAATTGGTTTAGTTCGTGGTAGTGGGTGGCAAAGAGTGTCTTGGGGCGATAGGCAGGATGGTTGTGTAGATACTCTACGATGCTCCATGCAATGGAAATGCCGTCGTAGGTGCTGGTGCCTCTGCCGATTTCATCCATAAGGATGAGCGAGCGGTCGCTTAGGTTGTTCATGATAGAGGCGGTCTCGGTCATTTCTACCATAAAAGTAGATTCACCTTTGGCTAAATTGTCGGAAGCGCCTACGCGGGTAAAGACCTTGTCCACCACGCCGATGCTTGCATGGGTGGCAGGCACAAAACAGCCCATTTGTGCCATCAATACAATCAAGGCAGTTTGGCGCAAGAGTGCCGACTTACCCGCCATATTGGGACCGGTGATAATGAGTATTTGTTGTGTGTCGCGGTCTAAATGCACGTCGTTAGGCACATAGTGCTCGTCTACGGGCAATGAACGTTCAATGACGGGGTGGCGTCCTTCTCGTATGTCGATGACTTGGCTTTCGTTCACTTCGGGGCAGCAGTAGTCATAGAGCTGTGCAATGTAAGCAAAGTTGGTAAGTACGTCGAGGTGGGCAAGTGCTTGTGCTGTTTGTTGTATGCGTCCGATGAATGGCAAGCACTGCTCCACCAGTTGGCGATAGAGTTGCGTTTCCAGCTCGAGAATCTGCTCTTCGGCGTGCAGTATTTTGTCTTCATAGACTTTAAGCTCTTCGGTAATGTAACGCTCGGCATTGGTGAGTGTTTGTTTGCGAATCCAGTCGCCGGGCACTTTGTTTTTGTGGGCATTGGTTACTTCCAGATAGTAACCAAACACTTTGTTGAAGCCTATTTTGAGGGAAGGGATTTGAGTGCGTATAATCTCGCGTTGCAGTATTTTGTCCAAATAATCTTTTCCGTTGTTCATCAGATTGCGCAGCTCGTCGAGCTCGGGATGGATGCCTTCGGCAATGACACCGCCTTGAGTGCTGCTGACCGGCGGGTTTTCTACCAGATTTTTAAGTATAAGCCCGGCTATGTCTTGGCATTCATCCAGCTGCTCCCATATATCTTGCAATAGGCGGTATTGTTGTTCATGGTCTTCTGCCAATAGGACTGCCAGCTCTTCCTTGATAGGAGGTATTTGTTGCAAAGCCTTTGCCATGGTGCGCAGTTCGCGCGGATTGATGCGCCCGGTAGCCAATTTGGAAACCAGTCGCTCTAAGTCGCCAATGGGCTTCATATGAGCACGGAGGCTTTCCATCAGGCTGCGGCTGCTATGCAAGGCTTTGACTGCCCAAAGACGCGCACGGATGACTTCCGGCAATTTGAGTGGAAAGGCAATCCATTTGCGCAGCAGACGCCCACCCATGGGGGTTACGGTTTCGTCGAGTATGTCAATGAGTGCTACGCCGTTTTCTTGTTGGGGGCGCAATAGTTCAAGGTTGCGTATAGTGAAGCGGTCGAGCCAAACATACTGCTCGGCTTCGATGCGTGCCAAGTGGCGTATGTGGGTAACATGGTGGTGTTCTGTGATAGTGAGATAGTGCAAGATGGCACCGGCAGCAGTGATGCCCAAAGGCAGGTGGTCGATGCCAAACCCTTTGAGTGTGCGCACGTCGAAGTGGCGGCAGAGGGCATCTTGGGCAAAATCGATGCTAAACACCCAGTCGTCGAGATACTCCACGTTCCACTCGGTGCCAAACAAAAGGGGAAATTCTTTTTTTAGGGGTTGAGGAAAAATTATTTCAGCAGGGGCAAAGCTTTGCAGTAGCTTTTCCACATAGGCAAGGCTGCCTTGTCCACACATAAATTCACCGGTCGATATGTCGAGGAAAGCTATGCCCAGCTGTTCGCCTTCTTTGCAGATGGCGCAGAGGTAGTTGTTTTTTTTGGTTTCCAGTACTTGGTCGTTCAGCGAAAGCCCTGGAGTGAGCAGTTCGGTTACGCCCCGCTTAACAATACCCTTTGCTTCTTTGGGGTCTTCGAGTTGGTCACAAACGGCAACACGTTTGCCTGCTTTGATAAGCTTGGGCAAGTAGTTGTCGAGGGCATGGTATGGAAAGCCTGCCAGTTCTACTTCCGCAGCGGCACCGTTGGCGCGCTTAGTGAGGGTAATGCCCAAAATGCGACTGGCTTGAATGGCATCTTCTCCGAAGGTTTCGTAGAAGTCGCCTACGCGAAACAACAATATGGTATTCGGATATTTCTTTTTGATTGCATAATATTGCCGCATCAAGGGTGTTTCCTTGGTTTTGCTTGTTGCCATAACGCTTTTTTCGATTCCTTCTCTTTGAGACTTTTGACACTACCAACAAAGTTACGTCTTTTTATACTTTTCAATTCGGCACAGAACCATGCGCAAGTTGCAACTTGAAGAACTCGGACGAGTAGATGTAGATACTTTCAAAAGCAAGCCTAAACACCCGGTGGTGTTGGTGCTTGACAACCTGCGCAGTGCGCACAATGTGGGAGCGGCTTTCCGCACTGGTGATGCCTTCGCCTTAGAAGCCTTGTATTTATGTGGCATCACCCCCCAGCCGCCGCACAAAGAAATTCATAAGTCGGCATTGGGAGCCACTGAATCGGTGGAGTGGTACTACTTTGAACAAACAACCGAAGCACTGAAGCACCTCAAAGAACGGGGCTATCGCATCGTGGGAGTAGAACAAACCGACACACCCACCTATTTGCAGGATTTTCGTCCTTTGAAAGCCGAAAAGTATGCATTTGTATTTGGAAATGAGGTCTATGGCTTGTCCGATGAAGTACTTCCTTTTTTGGATATGGCACTGGAGATTCCACAGTTTGGCACCAAACACTCTCTGAACGTATCGGTTACTATAGGCATTGTTTGTTGGCATTATTGGCAGCAGGTATTTGGCTCAAAGATGCCCTAAGTGGAGAACATAGGCATAGTTGTCCAGCAGATACACTTCGCATACGAGGTAATGTTGGTTCCGGTAAAGCCAAGCCTCATGGAAATAGTGTTGCGCAGCTGCTTCTACACCACAATACTGTGAACCTATCTGTGCAACTTTCAAATACACTTCATAGTATTTTCACTGCCTACCCCATATCGCTTCAATGGCATAAGTGAAATACGCCTCTGGTGCCTTGTGCAGATATTCGTTCCATTTTCACAAAAATACATTTGGTTACTTGTTGGCTGATGCTGTTGCCGCTAACAGAAGTAGCCTCTTTGTTTTCGCCATTGATTGGTCTGATAGGCTTGGCGCATGGCTTGCCAGTCTATGCTTCAGTATGCTGGAAAACATCGCTCTTCTGATGCAGCGGCAGCTTGTTTTTACATACAGAGGCACTTTTTCGTAAGGTATTCAGCAATGTTCTACTGCACACCCGCCGTAGCCTATCTTTCGCTGAAGCATGGTGAGAAGGTAGGGCACCGGCAGCCATTTGAGTAGAGAATATACGAGTTTACCAAAAAAATTACACACACAGAATCTTCTTACTTCTTTGTAGAGTCTGTTTTGTGCCTTGACAATGGTTTGGGAGCTAAGGGAGTCTGCAATATATCATTTGGAAAGTTGTTGTTACTTCCCAATGTGCTTTATGCATTTGGTTTTCAGTGGCTTGTACATATAGCTGCACTTTATGAATGAAAACTACATTCTTGAAAAAAATCTTATGCCGGAGGTGGTACTATTGAAACTAAAAAAACTTTTGAAACCTAAAAAGTTTTTTTAGTTTTGCGCATAACAATTGAAACCGAAAGCTTGTTATTTGTGCATGGAAGAAGCAAAGGAAAGAGTGATACAAAAAGCTGATGAGTTGTTTCGCATGTATGGTTTACGCAGTGTGACCATGGATGACTTGGCGCGGGCTTTGGCTATGTCAAAGCGTACCTTGTATCAGTTGTTCGAGGATAAGCGCGAACTGGTCAAGCAAGCCATCAGCTATAAGATGAAGGAAAACCACTGTATAGTGAAAGATGCACGCGAAAAGGCTCAAAATGCTATAGAGGAGCTTATATTGATTTTTCAGCATTTTCGCACGGTGATTACTGCCTTGAAGCCCACTTTCCTTTACGAGCTGGGGCGCTACTTCCCCGAGGCTTGGCAATTCTTCCATGAGTACAAAAATGAAGTGATTCGCAAGCAGGTAGAAGAAAACTTGAACCGGGGGGTAGCAGAAGGCATTTACCGAGCTGACTTACGCATTGATATACTCGCTGCCATGCGCGTGGAGCAGGTCTTTACAGTTTTCAATCCGCATGTATTTCCCCCCGAAAAATTCCACTTTGTGGAGGTGCAGGAAGAGTTGCTCAAGCACTTTATTTACGGCGTACTTTCTGAGAAAGGACTACAACTTGTCAAAAAATACGAAGAAGAAGGAAAATTATGGTTAAACAAATGAGAAAATACCTCACTTGGGTGCTGCTTTGCTGCACCCCTTGGATGAGCCGGGCACAGGAAGAACAGCCCGAGCAGCAGCCTGTGATGATGAGTCTGCAGGAATGCATTGAATATGCGTGGGAGCAAAACACCACCATGCGCAAAGCCCAATACGATGTAGAGCAAGCCAAGGCACGTGTGCGTGAAACGGTAGGGATTGGCTTGCCCCAAATCAACGGACAAGTGCAGTTTGTGGATAACTTGAACGTACAGCCTTCTTTTGTGCCTGCCGTATTTTTTGGTGGCGAACCCGGCACTTTTGTACCCGTTGCTTTTCAGCCCAAGTACAACAGCAATGCTTCGATTACAGCTGTTCAGTTGATATTCAACGGCTCTTATTTTGTAGGGTTGGAGGCATCTCGTGCCTATAAAGACTTTTCTGTGCGCCAGTTGGAAGTAAGCAAAGTGGAGGTAGCACAACAGGTATCCAAGGCATATTTGAATGTGCTTATCAACGAAGAGCGTTTGGGGCTGTTGCAATCCAACTTGCAACGCCTCGATTCGCTGCTTATTCAAACTAAAGCGCTCAATGAAGCTGGTTTTGTCGAAAAAATCGACGCTTTCCGGGTAGAGGTGGCACGCAACAACCTGCGTGCCGAATATGAAAAGGTTAGCCGCTTAGTGAATTTAGGCTATGTATTTTTGAAGTTTCAGATGGGCATGCCTGTAGAACAAGAGTTGAAACTGTCGCAAACACTTGCTGACTTTCAGCTGAGCACAGTAACCGAAGAAACACTGCAAGCCGCAGCATCGGTAGAAAAACGTCCGGAATACAGACTGATAGAACAAGCCATTCATTTGCAGGAGCTCAACAAGAAGAATGTATTTTCCGGTTACCTGCCTGCGCTTAGTGCCTTTGCTACTATAGGTGCCAACTTTGCCGGACAAAATCTGGACAAATACACTGACTTCGAAAACCGCTGGTTTGACTACTCTTTGATAGGCTTGCGTTTGGATGTTCCTATTTTCGATGGCTTGCAGAGGAAATATAAAATACAGCAAAACAAAATGGAAATTGCCAAGTTGGAAGAAGACAAGCGCCAGCTGACACAAGCCATCAAGATGGAGGTCATGCAGGCACAAGTGAACTTCCGGAATGCCATGAGTTCGCTCGAAGCGCAAAAACGAAATCTTGAGCTTGCCAAAGAAGTTGCCCGTATTGCTGCCGTCAAATACCAAGAGGGTGTGGGTACTAATTTGGAAGTAATCGATGCAGAAACAGCATTCAAAGAAGCAGAAACAAACTATTACAACGCTCTGTATGAGGCATGGAGTGCCAAAATAGACTTAGACAAAGCCTTAGGCGCATTGGTTCAAGAATAAAAAGCAAGACTCACCCTTCAAAAAAGTATATCCATATGAAACGAATTTTGATAGCCATAAGCATCGCCGCTTTTATACTTGCCTGCGGTGCTGAAAAAAATGACTTAGCCGCTAAAAGAGAACAGTTGATTCAGAAAAAGAAAGCATTGGCTAAGCTCGAAGCTGAGGTCAAAGCCTTGGAAAAGGAGATAGCTGCCTTAGACCCGGCATTTAAAGAAGACTTGGATGACCGCACCTTGATTACTACCCTTCCAGTAACTCGCACTACTTTTGCACACTACGTAGAAGCTCGAGGCATCATAGAGGCTGAAAAAAATGTACTAATTACCCCTCAAACTGTGGGTAAAATCGTTAAAATATACGTGAAAGAAGGTCAGGTGGTAACCCCTGGGCAAGTGATTGCCCGCCAAGATGTGGACGTAATTTTGAAAAACATTGAGCAGTTAAAAACACAACTGGAATTAGCCACCACTCTTTTCGAAAAACAAAAGCGCTTGTGGGAGCAAAACATTGGTACCGAAGTGCAGTATTTACAGGCAAAAACCAACAAAGAAGCTTTGGAGCGTCAATTGGCAGCTTTGCAGGCACAAGCCGACTTGGCAGTCATTCGTGCTCCCTTTGGTGGAGTGATTGACAAGGTGTTTGCCAAAGAGGGCGAAGTGGCGGCACTAACAACGCCCATTGCACGTCTGGTAAGTCTGAACGAAATAAAAGTGGTAGCTGAGCTGTCAGAAGCTCACTTAAATCGAGTGAAAGTAGGGGATGAGGTGTTGGTAGAGGTGCCCGCACTGCAAGAAACGCAAACATCACGCATCACATATGTGGGGCAAGTCATTGACCCCACCAACCGCACTTTCCGCATAGAGGTGGCTTTGCGCAATCCTAACGGCAAGATGAAGCCCGAAATGATAGTGCTTGTAAAACTAAAGGACAGCGAAGTGCCCGATGCTGTCGTCATACCGGTAAGTCTCGTGCAGGAAGATGCTGCTGGTAAGTTTGTGTATATCGTAGATACCACCACGAATACCGTGCAGCGTCGAAACATAGAAATAGGTAGGGTATATGACGGAAAAGCCCAAGTATTAAAGGGCTTGGAAGGAAACGAATTGCTGGTGAATGAAGGATTCCGCTTTGTATCGGAAGGTAAGAAAGTAAAAATCACTCAATCGTAAGAGCCATGAGCAGCAACAAGCAAAATATAAACGAGCAAAAGCCGCACATCAAGAAAGAGTTCGGCTTGACCAACTTGGCGGTGGGCAACACAACCAGTGTGCTTATTCTCACGGTGCTGATTGTGCTCTTTGGGGTGATGTCTTATGTGCAGATGCCCAAAGAGACCTTCCCGGAGATTGTCATTCCTACCATATATGTAGGTACCCCCTACCCGGGCAACTCGCCTATCGACATGGAAAATTTGGTAACCCGCCCCATAGAAAAGGAAATTAAGTCCATATCTGGGATAAAGAACATCAAGTCCACTTCCATCCAAGACTACTCTACCATCATTGTGGAATTCAACCCCGATGTAGAAGTAGAAAAAGCCTTGCAGGACGTAAAAGATGCAGTGGACAGAGCGGAGCTGCCCAACGACTTGCCTTCCGACCCCAATGTGTTCGACATCAATCTTTCAGAAATCCCCATTATGTTTATCAACATATCGGGCAACTATGATTTGGAAACTTTGAAAAAGTATGCCGAATATCTGCAAGACGAAATTGAAAAGCTGCCCGAAATATCGGAAGCTCCTATACGGGGTGCGCTCGAGCGCGAGGTGAAGATAGAAGTGGACCCTTTCAAGATGGAAGCCCGTCGAGTGTCTTTTATGGATGTTGAAAATGCCATCAAGCAAGAAAATATCACTCTTTCGGGTGGCAACATCAAAGAAGGGGATTTTCGGCGTACTATCCGCATTGATGGAGAATTTAAAAACCGAGAGCAGATAGAAAATATAGTGGTGAAGCAAGAGCGCGGCGAAGTGGTCTATCTCAAAGACATTGCCGACGTCTTTGTGGAAAACAGCTATAAAGAGCGCGAGAGCTATGCCCGCTCATCGGGCTTGCCTGTGGTAACCATCAATGTGGTGAAGCGCAGTGGCGAAAACCTGATTGATGCAGCCGACAAAATCAAACAAATCATAGAAGACGCTAAGAAGAAAAAGTTTCCTGAAGACCTAAATATAACTATCACTAATGACCAATCAAAGCGGACACGCTCGCAATTGGCTAACCTGGAAAACAGCATCATTTCGGGGGTGATTTTGGTAGTGCTTGTGTTGCTCTTCTTCTTGGGCTTGCGCAATGCTTTGTTTGTAGGGATTGCCATTCCCCTGTCTATGTTCATGTCGTTCATGATACTGGATGCCGCTGGTGTAACCCTCAACTTGATGGTGTTGTTCTCGCTCATCTTAGCATTGGGCATGCTTGTTGACAACGGTATTGTGATTATTGAAAATATCTACCGGCAGTTGGAAGAAGGGAAACCTATTTTGCAGGCAGTCAAAGAAGGGGTTGGCGAAGTGGCAGTGCCTATCATTGCTTCCACCGCAACTACTGTAGTGGCTTTTGTGCCTTTGGCATTTTGGAGCGGCATCATCGGTGAGTTCATGAAATACCTGCCTATCACCTTGATTATTACGCTTTCGTCTTCGCTTTTTGTGGCACTTGTTGTCAACCCGGCTTTTGCAGTGTTATTCATGCGCAAAGATGACGCCGACGGAAAAGCCTCACGCAACCCCAAAACCATTAAAGTGGGCATAGCCCTTACGTTGATAGGGATTGCCTTCTTCGGTTTGAAGTTTGCGGGTGCTTTAAGCACTTTCACGCTGCCCAACCTATTCGTAACAGCAGGCTTGCTGACTCTGCTCTATCAGTATGCACTTATTCCGGCAACGCATTGGTTCCAAGATACCTTGTTGCCCAAGATTGAAGCGGTGTATTCGCGTTTTGTGCGTTTTGCCCTTCAAGGACGCAATCCTTACTACTTCCTTGGTGGAACTTTTTTGCTGCTTATCTTTTCTATTATGTTGTTGGGCATCAGCGCCCCCAAAGTCAACTTTTTCCCTGTCAATGAGCCGGAATACATCAATGTGTTTATAGAAAAACCCATCGGTACCGACATAGAGGCTACCAACCGTCAGGTAGAGCAGATAGAAAAAGACCTGATGCAGTTGCTCAAGCCTTATGATTTCATGGTGGAGTCGTTCATCGCACAGGTGGGCGCTGGCACCGGTGAAGACGGCTTTGCCAGTCAAGGGGGCAACACACCACACAAAGGCAAAATCACCGTTGGCTTTGTGGAATATGAGTTGCGTAACGGAGTCTCTACTGCCAAGTTGATGGAAGACGTGCGGCGTGCGTTGAACAAATATCCCGGAGTGATTATTACCGTGGAAAAGAACCGCAATGGACCGCCTGTTGGTAAGCCTATCAACATAGAGGTGGCAGGTGAAGACTACGACAAACTCATTGCCATCTCGCAACAAGTCATCAACCGCATTGAAGCGGCTGGTATCCCCGGCATCGAAGAGCTAAAAACCGACCTTGAAATTGGCAAGCCAGAGTTGGTTGTGGAAATAGACCGCGAAAAAGCCCGCCGCTTTGGGATATCTACCTACTCTATTGCCAATGAGATACGTACTGCCCTGTTTGGCAAAGAGGTATCTAAGTTCAAAGAAGGCGAAGACGAATATCCGATTTATGTGCGTTTGAAGGAAGAGTACCGACACAAGCTTGATGTTTTGCTGAACAAAAACATCACTTTCCGCAACAACACTGGACAAATACAGCAGGTACCCATCTCGGCGGTCGCCGATGTGCGCTATTCTTCTACTTACGGTTCGGTAAAACGCAAAGACCTCGACCGTGTCATCAGCATTTATTCCAATGTGAAGGAAGGCTATAATGCCAACGAAATAGTGCAGCAAATCAAAAATGAATTGAAAGATTTACAACTGCCCGAAGGCTATTCCGTGAAATTTACCGGTGAGCAAGAAGAGCAGCAAAAGTCTATGCAGTTCTTGCTAAAGGCATTACTCATTGCCGTGTTTGCCATCTTCTTGATTATCGTTACGCAGTTCAACTCTGTTTCGGCGCCTTTCATCATCATGACTTCGGTCTTGTTTAGCACCATTGGTGTATTTTTGGGCTTGGTAGCCTTCCAGATGGATTTCATCGTGATTATGACCGGTATTGGCATCATCTCTTTGGCAGGGGTGGTAGTAAACAATGCCATTGTGTTGATTGACTACACTAACCTGACGCGCAAGCGCCGCAAGGCAGAGCTGGGGCTTGCCGACAGCGACTTCCTATCGCGTGAAGAGTTAATAGAAGTCGTTGCCAAAGCTGGACAAACCCGCTTGCGTCCGGTATTGTTGACTGCTATCACCACCATTTTGGGCTTGGTTCCTCTTGCCATAGGTTTGAACATAGACTTCTTTGGTTTATTTGCCCGCTTCGAGCCTAATATTTATTACGGAGGCAATAACGCCAACTTCTGGGGACCGATGGCATGGACCGTTATTTTCGGACTCACCTTTGCTACTTTCCTGACACTGGTGATTGTGCCGGTAATGTATATGATTGCAGACCGTATGAAAATGGGCTTGCGCAAGTCCAACGCTGGTGAAGCATTAGAAGAGAAGAAAGAAGCAATCTCTGTATAAACCACATACCTCCTCCTTTTTAAAGGTATGAGAAAAAAGGCACGAGCATTGCTTGTGCCTTTTTTGCTTTTTAGTGAAGTTAATGAATAAAGTGCTTTTACATTCCGGACAATAACTTTTGTTTTAAGTATTCAAACTCTTCAAAGTTGATGGTGCCTTTTTCATACATTTGCTCTAAGTCTTTTAGCTGTTGAGCCACGAGCAAAGGTTGTATATCCCTGGCTCGCTTTAGTCGCGCGGCTATATTCTGCTTGTACTTGTCGGGGCTTCCAGATATATAATCATCGTTGCTGTTATAACGAAGGTCAAATTGCTTTTCGCTCATCGTCAGAAAAACAATGGCATCTATGATAGCACCAATGCCAAAAAGTCCACAAGTCATAAGGTAAAGCACGCCCCATAAGGGTTGATTTAAGTAAAATCTGTGAGCACCGAAATTTCCTGCAAAAAAAGCCAAGGCGGCAGCTATGTATTTGTTCTTCTTTTCCATGACCAAGAAGCTTGATTTCTGTTCTCTTTTAGTAGTAGTTTTTACAACAAAAAGTTAGCAGCTTTTACCCTTTTTTAGTTCAAAGAAATGTGAATTAGTTTGGCTGTATTGCCGTAGGTGGCAACTATGTCAATCATTTCGCCACTGGATAAGCCACAAGCCGCCTGTACTTTTTCAATGTTGTTCACTATGAAATTGCCTTGGTGGTCTAATAGGTAAGCAATGGCAATACTGGGTTCCACTACCAAGAAATAATCGCGGTTGCGGTGTCGTATGGCTTGTACATCCATGTCATCAGTTGCAGAAAAACGTTGCTCCCACAGTAGCTTTCCTTCGGGCGAGTAGATGCTTAGCTCGTTGAGGTGCTGTTTTACAATCCAAAAGCCAAATTCGTTGCTTATGATTTTAAAAATAGAACCCTCTTTGCGTGGCAGTTGCACCTTATTTATCATCTTGCCCTCGGTATTCAGGACACAAAGCAGCCCTTTTTCACCAATGATATAAATCAAACCTTGCTGTGCATCTACCTGATAGGCAACGGGGGGCTCGGGCAGAGCCACCGGAAAGCCGGGGTACGTTTCACCACGACGGTTGAGCAACAAGCAGCCCTTCTCGCGTAGCAATACAATAAAGTAGTCTTTGCTTTTGTGCTGGAAGTGCTGTACTGCCTGTATGAGGTGCCCCCCGGTACGTTTGGGGTTCCACCCTTGCAATAGCTTGCCTTCTTTGTCAAGTAGTAATATTTCGCCCCTGGTGTTGCCCACTACCCAACGGTAGTTGTTTGAACCGTCGTAGCTGGCAACGCTCAACTGTGCTAACTGCGATTGCAGAGGCAGAGGAAGAGGGTAACCTTTTATCGGATGCCCTAAGCGGTCATATAGTGCTAAATGCTGTTCACATCCAATGAGGTACTGATACTTGCCGTTATTGAAATAATCTACCTCAATGGCGGGTGTCACTGCAGTGCTTGGTAGGCTTTTTTTCCAACGGAGCTTACCTTCATTCGACAGCAAAATTGCTTCGTGAAGGTCTGTAGTCAGCAGAATATCTTTGGTTTTGCTTGTGTGGTTGGTTACCCTTTGCACACTTACAAGATTGCCCTCGTCAAGCTCAACTGCCCATGCTTGTTGTATCTGGGGGCTACGGGTGCTGGAATCAAGGGTATCGGTGGCAGAGGAAGCGCTCAGGGCTTGCCCCAACTGAATGAATATTTTACTTTCCGAAGGCGTCATGTTCAACTCAAGACCCCGCAATGAGGGCAGTGGCAGCTGCGTCATCAAACTTTGGTAGGGGGCATCGGGCAATTGTATGAAGCAGATGTCTTGTTCGCTGGGTAACGAGCGCAAATACTGCATAATTTGCACGTTTTTTCCCCAAGTGCGCTCTTGCCGGTAATAATGGATTGCCTCTTCTATCAAATTGGCACTGGGCGACACCAATAGCGAACGTCCTTCATCTAACAATACCCCCCAGTAAATACTCAAATCGGGAAACTGCCGGGGCAGGTGTGCCTGCAGGATCGCGCGCATACTGTCGCGTATAGCAAAAACTACATCGTGCAAAAAAGGCTCGTGCTTCATACGCCGGCAGTGCTCTTCAAGGGTTCCTTGGTTTTGAACCGTTAAAAAAGCAATAGAGCGGCTTTTTTGCAGGCTGTCGGTAAAATAACTCATTTCGTCGCCTATCCACGGCAGCGGGGGAGCATTGGGGATGGCAGCCGGGTTACCGTAGCCCGGAATAGTACTTATCTTGTAAATGTTGCTAAGAAAGTCAGGAATCAGGTGTGCTTGCCGGAAGGTGGCAGGGCTCACGTGGCGCCAGCGGTTCAGGTCATGAACGGCATAACTTGGCGTAAGAAAATTGCCGCTGAGCCACCAACCTTCATTGCTGGGGGTTAGCTGTGCATAAATGAGTGTGTTGGCAGCAGGCGGCTTATGAAATAGATGTCGGATGCCTCTTTGAAAACGTTCAATAAGGTGGAAGCGGAAAAAAACACTGATGGCTTTTGTATGGCTTTCGGGGTGAAAAATGCGCTGCAGTCGCTCCAGATGTTGCCAGTAGTTGTAGCGGAGTGTGTATTCCATGTAGTCGGCGGTGAAGCTGATGAGCAGATAGTCTTTTTCTACGCAGAAGCTAATGTAACGTTTGCTGCTACGCTCTTGAAGGCGCAACAAAGAGCGTCTTTCCAGCTGATACTTTTCGCTAATAAAGTCGGAGGCAAATAGCGATTCAAGCTTGGGTAGGATATCGGTGCGTTCTTTGCCGCGCAAAGGAATACACAACACCCCCTTGCTTTGACTCGGGTTTTGAAAATCAACAATCAACCATGCTGTACGTCCGGTATCACTTTGAAGCAGCAGACGCAACAGCGTCCATGCCTTTTCAGGCGTTTGGCTGTTGAGTATATGATGGGCATAAGGGCTGTTTTCTATGTAGTTTAGGAGCAGCGCGGTGGTAGGAAAGTAAAAAAGCATTTCCTCTTGGTAGGGAATACTTTTTTCAGTGGAATAACGGTAGCGTTGCGGATAAACCCACAAAAAATAATAACTCAACCATATGGCAAGAATAAGAAGTACCGTTATACTGACTTTGCGCCAACTCATGTTCGGTAGTCTGTTATGTTGCAAGCGATTCAAAGATAATTTAAAATATCGTACACTATATAACCAATGATTTCATGGATAAACAGCCCCCATAGGGCAATACTTTGCTCACTGGGAGCTACCCACAACAACCAATGTGTTTGCTTGGGCACAGCGTAAAAATCCACGGGAAAGGGTTCCGCTTTGATGCCTACCTGCCGGAAACAGCCCAGTGCACGCCGCATGTGAAAAGCCGAAGTGATAAGTAGATACTTGCCACCGGGAAAATGCTGTTGTAAAATAGGGGCTGAAAAACGTGCATTCTCGACCGTATTCAAGGCGTGCGGTTCTACAAGTATGTCCTGTGGCGGCACGCCTGCTAAAAGCAATACTTGCTTGAGCTGTTCTGCTTCGGGTGTTACGTTTTTATCGTAGTTGCCGCCAGTAATCAATATTTTTTTGATGATACCCTTTTTGTAAAGAAGTAGAGCATGCAGCAGGCGGTCTGCGCCTCGTTGCATATATACCCTATCTGCTGGCTGTTGGTGTGTTTGCACAATACCCGAAAGCACGATGCCTACGTCATAAGTGTGCAAGTCATGCAGAGGGCGTGGCGGCAGTTCCCACGATTTCATGAGCTGGTTGATGATATAAGGGTTGGAAAAAAGCACCAACAGCGCGAGTAATAAAAGCATTAGGCGTTTCTTTATGGCGGGTCTTCGTACCCACACAGTGGCAGCAGTCAACAAAAGCAGCCACACAACAGGCATTGCCAGGTAATAGAGTGTTTTAGAAAGAATGAAAAACATGTCCTTTTTTTTGGAACCGGCAATAGTCTAAAATAAAAAACGGGAGGCAAATACCCCCCGTTTTTTATGAAAGATGCCTTGAGGTCATGATTACATCATGTCCATACCGCCACCGGGCATACCAGCAGCGCCTTCTTTCTTAGGTTCAGGCAGCTCGGCTACTACGGCTTCGGTAGTCAACAACAGCGAAGCGATAGAAGCGGCATTTTCCAGAGCCAAGCGGGTTACTTTGGTTGGGTCGATGATACCCGCAGCAATCATATTTTCAAATTTGTCTTCGCGTGCGTTGTAGCCGAAGTCGCCTTTGCCTTCCATTACGCGCTGTACTACCACAGAGCTTTCGGCACCGGCGTTGGCAGCGATGGTGCGCAACGGAGCTTCCAAAGCAGTGCGGATGATGTTGACACCCAATTGCTGGTCTTCGTTTTCTACATTCAGACCTTCGAGGGCTTCGATGGCACGCACCAAGGCTACACCACCACCGGGTACGATACCTTCTTCTACGGCAGCGCGGGTAGCATGCAGCGCGTCATCTACGCGGTCTTTCTTCTCTTTCATTTCTACTTCGGTAGCGGCACCTACATAGAGGATAGCTACACCGCCAGACAACTTAGCCAGACGCTCTTGCAGTTTTTCGCGGTCGTAGTCAGAGGTAGTAGTTTCTATTTGAGCTTTGATTTGGTTGATGCGGGCTTTGATGTCTTCAGACTTGCCAGCACCATTTACGATGGTGGTATTGTCTTTGTCGATGGTTACTTTTTCAGCTTGCCCCAAGTACTCGATGGTAGCGTTTTCGAGCTTGTAGCCGCGTTCTTCTGAAATCACAGTACCGCCGGTCAAGATAGCGATGTCTTCGAGCATAGCTTTACGACGGTCGCCGAAGCCGGGAGCTTTCACAGCAGCTACACGCAAAGTGCCACGCAGTTTGTTCACTACCAAAGTAGCCAAAGCTTCACCTTCTACATCCTCAGCGATAATCAACAACGGACGACCGCTTTGGGCTACTTGCTCGAGCACAGGAAGCATATCTTTGAGCGAAGAAATCTTCTTGTCGGTAATCAAGATGTAAGGACGCTCAAGTTCAGCTTCCATTTTGTCGGGGTTGGTCACGAAGTAAGGCGACAGGTAGCCGCGGTCAAATTGCATACCTTCTACTACCTTCACCTCGGTTTCGGTACCTTTGGCTTCTTCTACGGTGATTACACCATCTTTGCCCACTTTTTCCATAGCGTCGGCAATCATCTTACCGATTTCGCTGTCGTTGTTGGCAGAGATGGTAGCTACTTGAGCGATTTCTTTCGAGTTGTCAATGGTTTTAGATTGTTTTTTGAGGTGCGCAACTACTGCTTCTACAGCCTTGTCGATACCACGCTTCAGGTCCATGGGGTTAGCACCTGCGGCTACATATTTCAAGCCAGCATTGAAGATGGCTTGAGTCAATACAGTAGCAGTGGTGGTACCGTCACCGGCGCTATCGGCGGTTTTAGAGGCTACTTCTTTTACAAGTTGTGCACCCATGTTTTCGATGGGGTCTTTCAACTCGATTTCTTTAGCTACTGTTACACCGTCTTTGGTAATGGCAGGAGCACCGAATTTTTTATCCAGAATAACGTTGCGACCCTTAGGACCCAAAGTTACTTTCACGGCGTTTGCCAAAGTATCAACGCCTTTTTTCAGCTTTTCGCGAGCATCTACGTCGAAGAGAATATTTTTAGCCATAGCTCTTTTCTTTTTTAAAGGTTAGACATTTACTATGATTGAATAGGGAAATGAGATTTTTTAGGGGGTAAATTACATCTGTGCTTAGACGATAGCGTAGATGTCAGACTCACGCATGATGAGATATTCTTTCCCGTCGATTTGGATTTCGGTACCTGCATATTTTCCGTACAACACGCGGTCACCTACTTTCACGGTCATGGGTTCGTCTTTTTTACCGGGACCTACTGCTACTACCACTCCTTCTTGGGGTTTTTCTTTGGCAGTGTCGGGGATGATGATGCCAGCTTTAGTTTTTTCTTCTGCGGGTAGAGGTTCTACCACTACACGGTCAGCCAAAGGCTTGATGTTTACTTGCGTCATGTTTTTGCTGTTTTTGGTTTCAACTGCTGCGCTCATAGCACTTACACTTTTTAGAAGTTGAACACTTCGCCCTTGTGCATAGCACTTCTTGTGCCAATCTACCCGTTGTCAGGTGAAAACTGTAAAAGTGTCAGGTTTATATTACTTTTCTGTTGGAGGTTGATATTTGGTTTTTTTTGTTTTTTTGAGTAAAATATGTTTTGATGGTGTTGTTTTTGTTGTGAAAGCTTTTGTAAAATTAGATTTTTGGCTATGAAAAAGTTGAGTGTTGATTGGTTGACAAGTGGTCTGATGGATTTCGAGTACAAGAAGTACTTATTGCTGGCTTATTTACAGGAGGTGCGCCGTGAATTCGGTGAAGTAAAGCTATATCCGGCGCTTTCGGATTTGGTATTTCACTACCAAAACCTTCTGAACATAAAGAAAAACAAAAACTTGCTGTATGAGCAGTTTCCGCAAGTCATCAGCAAAGCGGATTTCGAACGTCTGACACTCGAGTATGAGAAAATTGTGAAAGACAACGAGCTCATGCAAGTGATTGAAGATATCATTTTGTTTGCTTTGCCTGAGCTCAAACGCGTCATGAAAGAGGGCGAAGACATTTATAAATATGTGGAAGAACACATGGTGTTGTCGCCGGTGGGTATAGAGCCGCTGCGTAACGAGGAAGGATATTTGCTGCTGCATTTTGATGGCACCGAGGCGGTGCAGGTCTATTTCTACCAAAGCACCTTGTTCGAGCCTAATGAAGAATACCGTACGGTGCGGCTGAATCTTTTGGAAGAAGTAGAAAAGAGAAAAACAGAAACTTACGAGAGTGTAAAGGTGCAGCTTATCAGAAAGTACAAAGCCCTGCCGCAGCCTGCTACTTTCTTGATTGTTGCCAAGCTGCAGTGTCCCTTGCAAGAGACCGTGGTGCCCATAGCCCGACGCTTGTTGATGAAACATTTGACGCAGTGGGCGGCATGAATGGATAGTATGACATATTGTCAGTTTTTGGGAAGCGAGCTTGCGAATAGGTGCCGGGCTCGCTTCTTTGTTCCTGATGAGTTTTGTAGATTTGCGTCAAATGTCTGAAAACTATGAATCAACAAGAAGTGCGTGTTCGTTTTGCGCCGAGCCCAACAGGAGGCTTGCACATTGGCGGTGTGAGAACTGCCCTCTATAACTATCTTTTTGCCAAGAAACACAACGGCAAATTTATCATCCGCATAGAAGATACTGACCAAAAGCGATTTGTGCCCGGTGCCGAAGAGTATATTTACGAGGCGTTGGAGTGGCTGGGCTTGCTGCCCGACGAAAGCCCCAAAGTGGGAGGTCCTTATGGACCCTACCGGCAGTCGGAGCGTAAAGCGATGTACCGGCAGTATGTAGAACAATTGATAGAAAAGGGGCATGCCTATTATGCTTTCGATACGGAAGAAGAACTGGAGGCTATGCGTGAGCGCTTGGTGGCTGCCAAATCAAAAAATCCTTCGTACAATGCCATCTCGCGCATGAGCATGAAAAACTCGCTTACGCTGCCCCCAGAAGAGGTAAAGGCGCGTATTGAGGCGGGCGAGCCCTATGTCATTCGAATGAAGGTGCCGCACAAAAAAGAAATCCGCTTTAAAGACCATATTCGGGGGTGGGTAGTGGTGCATGCTTCTGCCTTGGACGACAAGGTATTGCTGAAATCGGACGGCATGCCTACCTATCACTTGGCAAACATCGTGGATGACCACCTAATGAAAATTACCCATGTCATTCGTGGTGAGGAGTGGTTGCCTTCGGCGCCCATCCATGTGTTGTTGTATGAATTCTTTGGATGGCAGCCGCCGGAATTTGCGCACTTGCCTTTGATTCTGCGCCCCGATGGCAACGGAAAATTAAGTAAGCGGGTAGCCGACCAGTTGGGCTTCCCTATATTTCCCTTGACTTGGACCGACCAAGAAGGCAATGTGTCAGTAGGGTATCGTGAACGCGGTTTCTTGCCCGAAGCCATCATCAACTTCTTGGCGCTGTTGGGCTGGCATCCGAGCGACAACCGTGAGTTGTTTACCTTAGAAGAACTGATTCAAGAGTTCAGTCTTGAGCGTATTACCAAATCGGGTGCGCGCTTCGACTTCGAAAAAGCCAAGTGGTTCAATCAACAGTACCTGCGCCAAAAGTCTGGCGAAGAATTGTTGCCTTTCTTCTTTGAAGGCTTGGAACAAGCCAAGGTGGGCATAAGCACCGACGACATAGCCAAAGAAAAAGCAATACGTATTTGTGAATTGATGAAAGAGCGCATTACTTTCCCAAAAGATATTTGGGAAGAAGCCTCTTTCTTCTTTGTGGCACCTGCCGCCTTCGATGAACAAGCAGTAGCCAAGCGCTGGAATGAACAGGCAGCTCGCCTGCTGAAGACATATGCCGAGAAGCTACAGACTACCGACGCACCTGACGGCACTGCTATGGAGCAGCTGCTGGGCAAGTTGGCAGAAGCTGAGGGAGTAAAGGTAGGTAAGGTGATGCCTGCTTTGCGTTTGGCTCTTACTGGGCAGATGGCAGGTCCTGATTTGGTAGAGATTATGAATATTCTTGGTAAGGAAGAAGTGGTCAAGCGTCTGCTATACGCCCTTGAAACCTTAGGTGTTCCTGCCAAATCGTAAGCAAAGATGATAGTAGTAACCGGAGCTGCCGGCTTTATTGGCAGTTGTTTGATTCAGCGTCTCAATGAAGCCGGCTACAAACACATAGTAGCTGTTGACGACTTTTCGCGCGAAGACAAGCGTCCCAACTATCAAGGCAAAGCGATAGTGGAGCAGGTGCCTCGCGAGCAGTTTATCGACTGGCTGCACCGTCATGAAAAGACTGTGGAATTTGTGTTTCATTTAGGAGCACGCACCGATACCACTGAGTTCGATGAGACCATTTTTGAGCGTCTTAATGTGAACTATTCGAAGGAGGTATGGAATGCCTGCACCCGTTATCAAATTCCTTTGGTCTATGCTTCTTCGGCAGCCACCTACGGAATGGGGGAACATGGCTATGCTGACGACGAGGCATTGATTCCCAAATTGCAGCCACTGAACCCTTATGGTTGGTCAAAACAGCAGTTTGACCTGTGGGTGCTGGAGCAGGAAGAGAAACCTTTTTTCTGGGCGGGTCTTAAGTTTTTTAATGTGTACGGACCCAACGAGTATCACAAAGGGCGTATGGCATCGGTAGTGTTTCATGCTTTTCGGCAGATTCGCGAAACCGGCAGCATGAAGTTGTTTCGTTCGCATCGCCCCGACTTCGAAGATGGCAAGCAAATGCGCGACTTTATCTATGTGAAAGACGTGGTAGAGGTGTGTCTTTTCTTGATGGAAAAACGCAAGCCTTCGGGCATATACAATTTAGGTACAGGCAAAGCACGCACCTTCCTCGATTTGGCAACAGCTGTATTTCATGCGTTAGATAAACCAGTGAGCATCTCTTTCATAGATACCCCGGAGGACATACGTGATAAATATCAATACTTTACCGAGGCAAAAATGGATAAGCTACGTGCTGCGGGCTACGATAAGTCTTTTACCTCTTTGGAAGAGGGGATTGCCGATTATGTAAAAAATTATCTGTTGCCCGGCAAATATTACTAAAATTTCGTTTTTTTGTTGTGGGATTAGAATAACAAGCAAATGCCCGTGTAGCCGGAGGACCCGGTGCGCACGGGCTTTGTTTGAAAGCACAGAGGTATTACTTCGGTTCTATGTTCAGCATGTTGCTGCTTGCTTTGGCTATCAGCTTGCCTTCGGCATTGCGTATTTCGCCTACGACATGAATGAGTTGGCGTCCTTGGCGCACTACCCATGCCTCTACCTCTATTGTTTCACCTACGCGTGCCTTCCCTAAAAAATCAATGTTTAGGTTAACAGATACGGAGGGCTTGTCTTTTTCTAAAGTATGCACCGTCATGCCTATGATTTCGTCGAGCAGTGTCGCTTGCACGCCACCGTGCAGCAGTCCCAAAGGGTTTGCCATGTCGGGGCGCACTTCCATAGTAGCTGTCAGGTGTCCTTGCTCTACTTTACGCAATACAAAATTGAGCCACTTGGTAACTGGCGGGGCTTGTTCGGGCATTTCTTTGCCCACCATGTTTTTCAGTATTTCAACCAGCCTCATGGTGTTTTTTTATGGTTGTGCTTATGCTGTTGTTTGGTTGGTGACAGTTGTTGCTTGGGTAGGAACCGTCTGCCGCGATATGTTCAAAGTGGCTTCTGTTACTATTTGCCTGAGTGCTTCGACCCAGCTGGCATGGTCGTTGAGACTTTCTACCAGTACCCACTTTTCACCGCCCAGCGCTTCAAAAAGTTCTTTGTATTCTTCGCCTACCTCGATGGTGGTTTCCAAGCAGTCGGCAATGAAGGCGGGGGAGAAAGCAAGTACTTTTTTGGCACCTTGTTCTGCTAGTTGGCGAATGACATCTTCGGTGTAGGGTTGAATCCATTCGGCTTTGCCCAAACGCGATTGAAAGGCAGTAATGCAGCGTTCGGCAGGCAGCTGCAGAGCTTCTGCCAGCAGGCGGGTGGTGGCAAAGCATTGTGCACGGTAGCAATACTGATTTTGCTCATGCAACCGGCTGCAGCAGCCTGCCACTTTTTTGTCTTCGGTTTGCAAACAACAGCCGTGAAGGTCTGCCTTTTGTATTTGCCGCACAGGCACCCCGTGATATGAGAAAACAAAGTAATCGTAGCGGTCTGCTTCTATGTAGGGGCGCGCCCGGCTTGCCAGTGCCTGCACAAAGGCAGGGTGGTTGTAAAAGTAAGAGACGATGCTTATAGAAGGAAAAGCTTGCCAATGACGGGTTTCATCATAAAACTTTTGAATCACAGAGCCGCTGGTGGCAGAGGCATACTGTGGAAAAAGAGGGAGTAAAATAATTTGTTCGTAGGCTTTTTGTTGAATTTGAGCCAGTATGCTGCGCATGGATGGGTTTTGGTAGCGCATTGCCAGATACACCTCGTAGTCTTCACCTAAGGCATCCTGCAGCAGTGTTTTCAGGCGTTCGCCATATACCTTCAAAGGAGAGCCTTCGGCAGTCCACAGTTTGCGGTAGGCTTTGGCAGAGCGCGGCGCCCTGAATGGCGCAATGATGAGATTGACCAGAAGCCAACGCGAAAGCGCGGGTATGTCTATGACCCGTCCATCCAAAAGGAATTCTTTTAAATAGCGGCGCACTTCCGGTGTATGTGGAGCATCGGGTGTACCAAGGTTTACCAATAGTACTGCTTTTTTCATTGTTGGGCTGTTTTGTGTGATTCTTGGTGTATAATTAAAACCAACCCCCTGGCAAAAAGTTACAAACAGCTGTCTGATTCTATATTTTGGCGATTGGAGACACCGGCTTCTTCAAAACTTGCCATTTCATTTAGAAAGCGCACCGCTGATTCCACAACGGGATAAGCTATGGCACAGGCACTGCCTTCACCCAGACGCATACCCAGCTGTAAGATTGGGCGTGCTTGCATATACTCAAGCAGTTTGAGGTGCCCTTGCTCTGCCGAAGTGTGGCAAAAGATAGCGTAGTTTCGTATGTACGGATTGGATTTGTAGGCAATTAGAAAAGCTATTGAGCTGATAAAACCATCGACCAGTATAAGCATGCGCAGCGCCGCTGCTTGTAGCATGGCACCACACATCATGGCTATTTCGTAGCCGCCGTAGATGCGCAGCACCTCGAAGGGGTCATTGCTGCTGAGTTGGTGGTGAAGCAGTGCTTTGCGCAAGACTTCTATTTTGTGTCGATATTGCTCATCGTTGAGACCTGTGCCTCTGCCCACACATACCTCTACAGGTTGTTTGGTAATCACACTCATGATGGCAGAAGCCGAAGAGGTATTGGCAATGCCCATTTCGCCAAAGCCCACCACATTACAGCCTTCCTTATGAATTTCTTTGACCAATTCGCTACCCGTTTGGATGGCTTGCTCCATTTCTTGCTGGGTCATCGCTGGCTCATAAAGGAAGTTGCGGGTGCCTTTGGCTATTTTGGCATGCACAATAGGCAAATCTTTGGGGAAGTCAGCCGCCACACCTGCATCAATGACTTTCAAGTTTAAGTGGTGTTGTTGGCAAAACACATTGATGGCTGCCTTTCCACGCACGAAGCTCAGTACCATCTGCGCGGTTACTTCTTGTGGATAGGCACTTACTCTTTCGACGGCAATGCCGTGGTCACCGGCAAATACCAACACATAAGGTTTTTGAAGGGCAGGGGTGAGGGTTTGCTGTATGGTGGCAATTTGAAGTGCTATCTCTTCAAGCCTGCCCAAAGCACCTAAAGGTTTGATTTTGTTGTCAATTTTTTCTTGTACTTGTGTGGCGAATTGTTTGGAAAGTGGTTCTATGATAAATTCTTTCATGGTTGTTTTCAGTTAGGGAGTCCATTTGCCTACGGCTTTGCCGATGAGCGTTGCGCTGGTGCATTGCTCCACCAGCACATCTACGTAGTCGCCGGCTTGGTAATTCTCTTTAGGAAATACAACTACTTTGTTGGCTGTATTTCTTCCAAAAAGATGCTCTTTGGAACGTTTGGAGTAGCCTTCAACCAATACGCGATGCACTTTGCCCACGTCCATCAGGTTACGTTCCAGAGAGTGCTTGTTTTGTAATTCAATGATTTCTTGCAGTCTTCGCTTTTTTACCTCCAATGGTACATCGTCTTGCAGACGTTTGGCTGCTGGCGTGCCAGGGCGTTCCGAGTAGTAGAACATATAGGAGAAGTCGAATTTTACGGCTTCCATGAGCGAAAGGGTGTCTTGGTGCTCTTCTTCTGTTTCGCTGCAGAAGCCTGCAATCATATCGGAAGATAAGCCGCAGGATTCGCCCAAGATGCGGCGAATGGCTGCCACGCGCTCAAGATACCATTCGCGGGTATAGGTGCGATTCATCAGCTCTAGGATACGATTGTTGCCGCTTTGCACGGGCAGGTGTATGTATTTGCATATGTTGTCGTAGCGCTGCATGGTGTAGAGCACCTCGTCGGTAATGTCTTTGGGATGCGAGGTAGAAAAGCGCACGCGCAGGTCAGGAGCTATTTGTGCTACCATTTCAAGCAGCTTGGCAAAGTTGACTTGCTCGTATTGGCTGAGGTCTTCGCCACGCGTGAGGGCTTTGCGGTATTCGTTCAGAGAAATAACCTTGGGATGGGAAGTCCAGAAATAGGAATCTACATTTTGCCCCAACAGGGTTACTTCTTTGTAGCCACGTTCGTATAAAGCACGTGCTTCCTGCACGATAGAGTGAGGGTTGCGGCTGCGTTCGCGCCCACGGGTATAGGGCACTACGCAAAATGTACACATATTGTCGCAACCGCGCATGATAGAGATGAAAGCCGTGATGCCGTTGGAGTTCAGGCGTACCGGGTTGATGTCGGCATAAGTCTCTTCACGTGAGAGAAAGACATTCACGGCTTTGTTGCCGTCTTCGGCTTCTGCTACAAGCTGCGGCAGGTCACGGTAGGCATCCGGACCAGCTACGATATCTACGATTTTTTCTTCTTCGAGCAACTTGGTTTTGAGGCGCTCTGCCATACAGCCCAGCAAGCCTACAAGCAAGCCCGGTTTTTTGTTTTTCAACGATTCCAGCTCACGTAAACGCTTCCAGATGCGTTGTTCGGCGTTGTCGCGGATGGCACAGGTGTTGAGAAAAATTACGTCGGCTTTTTGGGCATTATTGGTAGTATCGAAGCCATGTTCTTGTAAAATGGCAGCCACAATTTCGCTGTCAGAGAAGTTCATCTGACAACCATAACTTTCAATATACAATTTGCGGCTTTTGCCGGTGTCTTGTTCTTGGGTAGTTTTTACCGTTTCACAAGCTTCCCCTTCCACAGGTTGAATCAACTCAATGTCTTTTACTATCTGCTTCATAGCCTTCATGAGAATGTGTCATCTTGCAAAATTAGGAATTTCAAGGAAATAAGCGATAGGTTTTGTATTTTGCCTTTGTTTAGAATGGTTCTACTGTTATTGCACAAACATTTCATGAAGGACTTGGGGTTCAAAATTGCATTTTGCTTGTTGCTATTTGGAGGTATATGGATTCCGACGTGGTCGCAGCCTACAACAGAGGTGGACGACTGGCAGGTAAAGGCAGCCCTTTTAGCCAAGATGGTTGATTTTATTGAGTGGCCGGTATTGCATCGTCCTCAGAAAGATGTCTTTTTGATAGGGGTTTATCAAGACAATCAGATGCTGCGCGTCTTGCGAAAAGTATATGCCGAGCGCAAGGCAAAATCAAGAGTTATAGGAGTGCTTCCTATACATGATGAGCAAGAGATGCTGCATATGCCTTTTGACGTCATATGGTTAGGAAGGCTTTCAGAAACACATTTGCGCCAATTGTTGCCTTACCTACAACAAAGTAGTGCTTTAATCGTAAGTGATACTCCGGGCTATGCTCAAGAGGTAAGTATGGTGAATTTTTTTGAATCGGAAGGCAAGGTGAAGTTTGAAATGAATACAAGAATCCTCACACAAAAGGGCTTCGTGGTCAATTTTCGCCTGTTGAAGCTCGCCAAAATAGTAAAGTAGGGAAGTGCCTATGGTTGCGATAAAAGGCAAAAGCTATTGGACATTAGACAAGCGCATTACCCTCTACACACTTGTGGCGGTGGGGGTATCGCTTTTGTTGGGGTTTTATTTTATGTTTCATAGCAGCTATCAGCAACACAAACGCCATTTTGTAAGCTATCATCTCAACCAACTGCGCATGACCGCCGAATATTGCATTGTGCCCATTGAGTTGAGACAACCGGAAGCTGCTGGCGAGTTCATAGAGAAAATAGCAGCGCAAAAGATGGTAGAATGTGTACAGTTGGTAACTCCTGATGGAAGTGTGTGGCTTTCTTATCCTGCCGGGAATACTTTTTTAGGCGCTGCCCTTACCACCGACAGTGTGCAATGGGCAGAAGAACATTTGTACGTTAAGGCTGACATACGTGGCATGCATGCTGAATTGCTGGGCTACTTGTATGCCAAAGTAAATACCTCAGAGTTGCGGGCTTTCAAGCAAGAACAGCTATGGAACAGTGCTCTTTTATTTGTCGGCTGTTTGCTTTTGTGCGGCATCCCTCTTTCGGTATTTCTTAGAAGCCGTTTGATTAACCCTATCATTCAATTGGAGCACCTTTTGTACGAAGCCGTGCAAAACCAGACCTACTACATTTCCGATGCACCACCTCGCTCATCTAAAGAAGTGCGTTGGTTGTATGAGCGGGTAGCCTACATTCTGGCAACCATACGCCTGCAATTAAAGGAGCTGCATCAAAAACAGATAGACCTTGAACAACAAGAAGGGCTCTATAAAGCCTTGTTTGACAACGAGCTGATAGGAGTGCTGTTGGTCGATTTGTCCGAGAATAAAATTTTACAAAGCAGTCCAAAAGCACAGGAAATTCTGAATCTCAAAGAGAACGACCGCCAGTTCGCCAGTTTTTTTGCACAGCGCACTGTTTATGAAACTTTTATGAAAGAGTTGACCCATAAAGGACGGGTGACACCACAAGAGGCACTCTTGCGTGTAAAGCAGCATAAAAACCTCTGGGGCTTGATTGCCGCCAAGAAAGCTGGGCATAATATAGCAGAGGTGGTGGTGCAGGATATCTCCGACATGAAACACAATATGACTGAACTTCAACGGCTGAGCGATGAGCTGGATAACTTCGTATATCACGCTTCACATGAACTGCGCGCACCTTTGCGCTCTATTCTGGGTATTGTGCAATTGATGGAATTGAATCCCTCGCCTGCCAACGTGCAAGAGTATGTGAACCATTTGCGGCGAAGCATTGAACGGCTGGATGAAACCATTCAATTGGTTATAGCTGTATCGGAAACCAAAGCACACAATAAAGCAGAACCGGTAGATTTGGAAGACCTTATCCGTTACAGCGTAGAGCATTACAACTATTTAAACCAAGACGGGCGCATAGATATCCGCTACGAAGTGAAGTTTAGGTCAGAGGTTGTAATAGACAAATTTAGCTTGAGTTTGATAGTAAATAACCTACTCAGCAACGCACTGAAATATGCTGACTATACCAAGCCCTACCCCATGGTATATATTATAGCCGATGTACAAGACAATAATCTGATTCTTTCGATAGAAGACAATGGAGTGGGCATACCATTCGAAATTCAACCCCATATATTCAAGATGTTTTACCGAGGGCATGAGCGCTCGGAAGGTGCCGGTTTGGGGCTTTACATTGTAAAAAAGGTAGTTAATCGTTTAGGAGGGCGCATTTTGTTTGTGTCGGAACCGGCACGAGGCACTACCTTTTATGTACGCTTGCCTTTGACAAAAGCTCCTTTGTATGATTACGAATCAGCGGCTGCTCAATGATGGAGGCGCTTTGTCTTATGTGCTGCCAAAAAAATGCAGCATGCAAACTACGAGCTGCTGTGCCCAACAACCATGTAATCAACACCACATGCCACACCTTACTTCTACTGGCAGTGGGGCATAGATTACCCACTGCAGGAACGAAGCATAACCACACAGGCAGCAGGTAACGCAGTTGGTCATCGTAGGACTGAATATTGACCATCAGTAAAAAAAGAAAGCAAGCACCAGCCGCAGCAGCAAGACGACGAGGAAAAAAGGCGTCAGGCAGCTTTATAAGCCGCTGTACAAATGCTATAATGCTAATTATAGCGGCAACCGGCAGCAACACAACTGTAGCAGAGGGTAAAAAGTAATTGCCCCATGCTTGCATGTAGAGTATCAAAGTGTTGAGCCAGTTAGCTTGCCACATACCATAGTTTTCAAGCATACCGCCTTGTAAAAGATAGGCATAAGCTACCCATGCAAATACTGCCAATAGACTGACAGCAAGCAGCAGCCAGGCGAGGCGTAGCTGTTTTGTTTGCTGAAAGTGGTAGATGTCCCACAATAAAAGTGCGTAAATAGGCGGTAGAAAACTAAAGCGACACCAAATAAGGGCTACAAGCAATAAAAAGACAGGCAAGCGCTGGGCACCAGTATAGAGCCGAAGCCGTTCATAACCCCAAAGAAACCACACAAAAAGCGGCAACGCCAGGGCTTCGGTCCATACAAAAGAAAAGGCAGTCAGCACCATGGGGTGGCACACAATTGCCACATAGCACCAAGCAGATAGTTGCCAAAGCCGTATCAAACGCCATGTTCCATAAATAAAGCAAATCAGACACAGCAAATGCAACACAAAAACCCCTGAGTCGTGTTTCAAAAAAAGACCTAAAACAGTAGGATAAAGAGGTTGCCAGTGTGTAAGCCTTGCCCCGTTGGCATCTATCCATGTGCCATTGTGCCAGAAAGAGTGCCCGGAAGCTGCAAAGTGAAGTGAGTCGTTGGTATAGGCAACCCCATGGACATTGCCCAACAGCCATGCTATCAAGACAAAGCAGCTGCTTACAGTCCCTATCGTTCGCTGCGCAGAAAAATGAAATGGTTTCATTTTCCTATTTTAAAGGATATATGCAAAGAAACTGAAAGTTTTATGAAACGCCTTCTGACTTTTGTTTGTCTTGTGTGCTTCTGTGTGCCTGCTTTTGCACAAGAGTCTGTTTGGTTTTATGGTGTGGTGAAAGTATCGCCCCAATTGAAGCAGCAGTGGTTGGAAAAGACACAGTCCGTTCAACGTACGCAATCGTCCGCATTGCAGATTACACCACGTTATGCGGAACAAAGCCAATGGCGCTACGCCCCTGCTGTCAAGCGCCCTCCGGCAGTCTTGGAGCAGTTTTTTACCGTAAAGACTCAAAGCAAGCAAGCTCTGCAGGTAGCTCTGGACTCCCTGCGCCGCTTGCCTGGGGTGCTCTATGCTGAACCGCTCTATAATTACCAACCGCTGTATGTGCCCAATGACCCAGGCACCAACTCCGCCAATGCACCCAACTATCAATACTACTTAGAGAAAATCAAGGCTTTTGAAGCTTGGGATATAGAGCAAGGCAACCCCTCTGTGGTGATTGCCATTATAGATTACGGTTTTCGTCTCACCCACGAGGACTTGCAGGGCAACCTGCATCCTGCTTATTATGACGTAGCCGGCAACGATACCAACCTAAGCGGGATATATCATGGAACTGTGGTAGCAGGAGTAAGCAGTGCTACTCCCGATAATGCCAAAGGGATAGCTGGTGTGGGCTTTCATTGTCGTTATCTGCCCATTAAAGCTATTTCAGACGATTTCACTTATTTCAACTTCGACGGCGCTTTGCTTTATGCAGCAGCGCAAGGTGCTTCCGTCATCAACATGTCTTTTGGGCGCCCCATTACACCCACCGAGCCCGAATCAGAATTTGAGCGAGACCTTTTGCGCCTGATGGTCGATTACTACGACATTGTATTGGTGGCTGCTGGCGGAAACAGTGGTAAAGACGAAAAGTGGTCGCCAGCGGTGTACCCCGAAGTGATAGCCGTGCCGGGCACCAACGCCAATGACCAAAAATGGGGTGGTTGGGGTTCAGGCAGCACTTTTGGTTATCATATGGACGTGGCAGCCCCAGCTCAATATATTTATTCTACTTACAACCGCCATGACAGCGATTATTATCCTGCCACCGGCATTTCGGGTACTTCTTTCGCTGCTCCCCAAGTGAGTGCGGCTGCGGCTCTGGTGCGTGCCCACTATCCCGGCTTAAATGCCCGTCAGGTGATGGCACGCCTGATGGCAACTGCCGACAACATAGACGCCCAAAACCCCGGATTTATCGGTAAACTGGGTAAGGGACGACTAAACATCTACCGTGCACTGACTGAAACACAGGTGTTTGCCGTAACTCCTTCCGACCCAATTTTATACGCTTTAGGAAACGAGCACTACGCGCTTCATATGAAACATACTAACTTACTGACACCTGCCACCCATGTGCAAGTACATATCAATAGTTTATCGCCTTATGTCAATGTTATTGCGGCAACGGCAAACATAGGCGATATGACTACCTTGGAGAGCAAAGAGACCCCCTTAGGTGCTTTGGTCATAGAGCGAACTGGCGATATTCCGGCATCGCATACGGCTTACATCGGGATAGAATATACCGCAGACCAAGGCATCTTTCGGGAATATGTGGAACTTCGTTTTGCGCCTTTGTACCCTGCACTCTTTGATAAACGCTTGACATTTTGGTATGATACGAAGGGGCATTTGGCAGTTTATGATTACCCCTACAGTCAGGGAATGCGTTTTAATGATACTACTTATGCGCGCGCAGGCGGCTTTGTGATGGCTGTTTCACAAGATAGTCTGTGGAGTACCGTGCCCGATTATGTGGGGGGCATGAATAACGATTTTGAAGAAACGGCTTCGTGGAGTGCTCCCTCCGCCATGTACACATTCTTACAACCTACTGCCACAAGTGCATACACTGTCACTGAGCGATTATATCTTGATTCTTTAGTCCCCGGTGTGCTTTTTCAAGAATACCGTGTGCACAACCGCCAGCTTTTTGCCGATACAGTAAGACTTGGCTTGTTTTATGACTTCGATTTGCCGAATGTTTCGCTTCAGCAATGCGCTGTTGATACTGCTGTGTCCATGATTTATGCCCGTGATGGTAGTGGACACTACGCCGCCATAGCTTTGCTACAAGCTTTCCGTCAAATAGATACGACATACTATGCTTTCGATGTGGATGGCAGCAATGGTAGCCTTGCTTTGAATGATGGTTTCTCTGCGGCGGATATGTGGGGCGCCATGACTTCCAACCGCTTGCAGGCAGGTGGAAACAACGCAAACGTAGCAGCACTGGCAAGCATTCATTTCAGCATTCCAGCACAAGATTCTGCATGGGTAGCATGGGCGGTATTGTCGGCACCTTCGCATGACAGCCTGCGGACACTGTATGGGCTTGCCCGTGAACGCTTCCTTGCTCTGCGTACTTGTGCACTGCCACAAGTGCCGGCAGTGGTGGAAGTGCACCAGACAGATGCCGTGTATCTTGCTTCTATTGTACCTTCGGGAGGCTATCATTTTAATTTCTACCGGGCAGATAGCTCTTTGTATCAGAGCGGGGCAGCGATGGTATATGTGGTGAACACTTTTCCTTCGGAAACTTTTTTCTTCGTAGAAAATGCTTCTTATGATTTCAATCATTTGTTGCCCAGCGCTTGGCAGCGAGTAGCTATTGTAGGAGTACCAAAAAGCCCCACAGCCATAGAAGCAGCACAGGTGCCGGCAGTTCGACTGTATCCTAATCCGAGCAGGGGAGTGGTGCGCATAGAGGTTGACACGAACAGAATACAAGCCGGAAGCATGCAGTGGTGGCTTTATGCATATGATGGAAGGTTGCTAAGGCAAGCGGTGTTGTCCCGGGTAGAATCATTTTATTTACATGGCTTACCACAAGGCGCCTATGTTTTACAGCTTTCTTTGAGTGGTGAAATGTACTACTTCCGGCTACTTGTCGAATGATTTCCTTAGTTTTGTAGAAGGAACGTCAACAACCCAATTGACTCATGGAAAAAGCAGTAGTTTTCATTGGTTCAGACCATGCAGGCTTTGAATACAAAGAAGGAATTAAGCAAATGCTGTTGCAGGAAGGATACAAAGTAGAAGACGTGGGAACACATAGCGCCGATTCGGTCGATTATCCAGATTACGCTCACCCTGTGGCACAAGCTGTAGACGAAGGAAAAGCACAGTGGGGCATTCTTATTTGCGGTTCGGGTAATGGAGTATGTATGACCGCCAATAAGCATGCCAAAGTGCGCGCTGCTTTGTGTTGGAATGAAGAAACTGCACGTTTGGCACGTCAACACAATGATGCCAATGTGATTTGTCTGCCTGCTCGTTTTGTGTCTTTGGAAGAAGCCCAAGCGATGGTGAAAATTTTTCTTTCTACCGACTTTGAAGGAGGACGCCATGAACGGCGTGTGCAAAAGATAGCATGCGCATAAATCATTGTTGTTGTAGCTGGGAATACACAGAGAATAAAAAAGCAGCTGGTGGCAACCAGCTGCTTTTTGTTTTATCGAGAAGCTAAGAATTACTTTCTGGTGATGGTTACGGTGATGGTGTTGTCACACTCGCCATTGCCGTAATTTATCACGTGAATGGCGCGAGGTCCTTCCATCCGCAATACACCTGATACGGGTAGGTAATTTTGACTCAAGAAGCACTCGGTGTTGATGGTCAGGGCTTCCAAAATTTCAGCAGAATAAGACTGCTTGCGACGGTCAGTACCGGACCACTCACCGGTGATTTTAAAGACATCGTCGAAGGGGTTGCGCCGCTCTTCAATCCCTTCATAACCACTTACCCACTCACGCACACGGTTTGATTCCCAAGTAGCTTCCAGTCCGCTGGGGAATATCAGCTTACCATCCTCTTGTAACCTATGAGTAGGGTTACCTCCTTGTTCGGTGATGTTGGTAACGGTTCTGGTACCTACTATCTGCACAAAGCCAATACCACGGCGGTTACTTACAAAATAATTCTCAGGTGTGGTGGTAATCACGCTGCTTGGTTCCATATAAGGTCCGGTGTAGGTGATAATGATTTTCCCTTTGCGGATACGTCCATCTTGGCATTGTACGCCTTGTGTGCCAAAGTCGATGGTGATTTTTTTTCTAGATGAGTCAATGTTGATTGTGCAGTTGCAGCCACGCACAACACCATTGGCGCGAGCAGTTGCACTTTCATCGGAAGGCTTAGCAGCAGCTTCTGCTTGCAGAGTAGCATCGATAGAGAAGCTTTCCAAGTCGTCGAATTCGCTTTGTAAATCATTGCCGTCTTGTACATAGGCATCTTCAGGAATGGTAGGCTCGCTGTCTTTTTTGTTACAAGCGCTCAAGCCTGTAAGAGAGGCAAGGGCAACTATTGTTGCATACTTCCAAAATACTCTTTTCATAGTTTTTTGTGTTTTGGGTTTGACTTCACTTACTTAGATGCAAAAACCGTGCGATGGTTTAATGATTAGATGTTGAAAATGGTTTAAGCCATATGATTTTTTGGAATTACTCTTTGTGAATAATATCGAAGCATTGATTCTTTAGAGCATTTGCATGGGTTTCATGGGTGAAAAAAAACTCAACATGCTGGTAAAACTTCCAAAAGCGCTTTGTTTTATTTGAAGAAATAAGTCGGTCTTGTTTCGGGAGGTAAATGCTTACGGGGATGGGGGTCAGCAGCTCAAGAGCACGAGGTGATACTTCAAAGGCGGCGGCAATGCCCCAGTGTTTGCGCAGCATACGAAGCTTTTGGGAAGACAAGGGGGGATATACGCCCAAAAAATGCATGATGTGTTGTCTGTGTTTGCGCATACAAGGAAGCAAGGCATGCCACCAATCCCATAAAAAGGCTGTTTGGGGACGGAGCACCCAATGGAGTAGCGGATGCGCAGGCATGCCCTCGGGGGCAATCAGAGAGAGTTTTATGGGACGAAGTGCAATACTTGTCCACAGCGCTATGCGTGCTCCCATACTTAATCCTATGATTTCAGTTTCACTGCCCCAAGTGATTTCTTGAAGCTGTCGGAAAAGAGAGATAGGGGCGATTTTTTGTATTTCAATAAGGTAAGTGGGATAGGGGAGCATCGAAGGTAAATATTTACCAAAAAGATTAGCGTCTTGACCAGCCCCCAGAAACACCAGTCGGGCACGCCCCGCATTTTTTCCTTCTATTTTTATGTATCTTAGTCTTGAACTTGCCATCTTGTAATGACATTCTAGGTAAGCAAACGTATATAGTAAAAAATATTTGGCTTTATGAGGATTAGTAAGGGCTTGCTCTTTCTTTTATTATTTGGGTTGCTTTCTTTTGTAGCGTATGATGCAATGGCACAGTGCGTGGTAGATACCAGTACTGGTTTTGGGTTGCCTGCCTCTGTTTGCCCGGACAGCTCTGTGGCATTGAGCAATCCGGCTACTTCTGCCAACACTTGGGAGTGGTATTTCTGTGCCGATGCTTTGGAGAAGGCTCCTACCATTAGCAATGCTTTGCTTTTGAATGGCAACATCATTACTGATCCTCGGTTAGTACGCGACGGTGATGACTATTATCTGTTTGCAAGCAGTCGTGAAACGAACGAGTTGGTTCGTGTCTATTTGGGCAATTCACCTCTGAATGCTCCGCAGGAGAGGGCGCAGTACTTTAATTTTAGTTCCTTGGACAAGCCGGAACCGATTGATTTTATTCAAGAAAATGGGCAATGGTATGCCGTTGTAGCAAATATAGGGTACGTGGGAGGCAGTAAGTCTTTTGTGAGACTTAGCTTTGGCAATAGTCTCGGCAACACACCTGTTGCGACCAGCTTGGGAGATTTGGGCTTGCCGGCATTGAGCAGGGGGCTTAAACTTGTAAAGCAAGGTGGGAATTATTATATGCTGGTAGCCAATGCCACAAGCAACAAACTTTATGTAGTGAAGTTTGGTAGTTCCATTACAAATAGCATTGATGCAAGCAGTATTATACAAGAGGTAAGTTTTGCTGCAGGTAATTACATATGGAATGTTGATGTTTTTGAAGATTGTGGCAAAGTATATGCGTGGGTGCTGGGGTTGTTGGGCAATAAAGTATATCTTTTGAATTTTGCCACAGGGCTTGAAAATGCTCCTACTGTATATGACAGGAGTGCGGAAATTGGGCTCAGCCGCCCAGCAGGAAGCTACAGTTTGCGAGTAGGAAAAAAAGTGCATACGGTTTTCTTGGCTGAAACTGGAGGAAGCTTAAAACATGCCTTTTTTTCTAGCGACATAACTTCAGCACCTACGGTTCAAACCTACAGTATTACAGTAGAACGTATAAAGGGAATAACGGGCTATTTCTACCAAGGCATTTTACATTTGTGGGCAGCTAACTACAATACCCGTGTGGTTTATCGCCTGTCGTTTAATGGGTGCGATGCAAGCGACGCTTATTCAACAGACCCTAACCCTACGGTAAGTTATCACGGTTTGGGAAGCCGGCGGGTGGTCATGGTGGCTACACAAGGGAATGGCGCACAAAGTATTTACGAAGACAACATAAATATCGATAACAACAGCATCATTGCAGATTTCAGTTTTTCAGGGCAGTGCGTGGGGTCAAACACTGTTTTTACAAACAACAGTGTTGGTAATTTTGCCAATATCTCACAATGGACATGGGACTTTGGCGATGGCAGTCCGGTATCGAATGCCCAGAGCCCGGTGCATACCTATGCTTTGGCAGGTAATTACACAGTAACACTTACGGCACAGGCACTCAATGGCTGTGTGACAACAGCAGTGAAAACAGTTTCTATTTCAGGTGCCCTTGTGGCTGATTTTCAATATACGGGCAACGCTTGTGTGAATAACCAGCTTACGTTTGAAGATTTGAGCACATGGAGTTTCAACCCACCCCATGCAACAAATGGTTACTATTGGAATTTTGGCGACGGCACTTATTCTGTAGAAGCCAATCCGAGAAAGGTGTACACTGCTGCGGGGGACTATCTCGTGCAGTTGACCATTCGAGATGCCGGTGGTTGTATGGCTTCTGTCTCAAAAATGGTTTCTATTATTCAGGGTCCCATAGCGTATTTCGAGCCCCCTGCTCTCATTTGTCAGGGCAATGCCGTTCAGTTTTTTTCTCAGAGCACAGGGAGCATCGCTGCTTATGAGTGGACTATCGATGGACAAGTAATAAGTACGGAAGCGAACCCTTTTCTGACCTTTTCTACACCCGGAACGCACGAAGTAAGCTTGCGCGTGTTTTCGCCCAATGGCTGTGACAACTTATATTCTCAAAATGTAGATGTAAAAGGCTTGCCGATTGTTTTATTTACAAGCACGCCCTCCAGAACCAATCCTCTGAGCATTGATTTCTTCAATCAGAGTAGTGGGGGGGTAAGTTTTCTATGGGACTTTGGCGATGGCTCACAATCCAACGACTTATCTCCCTCGCATGTCTATTCATTGCCTGGTATTTACCGGGTGGAGCTTACGGCTACCAGCGTGGACGGATGCAGTAGTTCTTTCGCAAAGGATATAGAGGTGGGCAAGTTGGACCGTGATTTAGTCTTAGATAGTCTGTGGTTACCTGCCAACGGAAACACAGCTAAGCTGATAGTTGCCAATAATGGAAACATCGCCGTTGCTTCGTTTAAGATAAGGTTAACCGCCGGCGAGGAGCTCGTTGCAGACACTACTGTCTCTACATTGCTTAATAGTGGTCAGTCACAGGAGATAGAAATACCCCTCACGCTCACAGGAAAAGATTTAATGGAAAGAAATTACCTTTGTGCTTCGGTGAACTTGGTCAACTATGAAGATGCTCAACCGACAGACAACGAAAAGTGCATACCTACCCGCAATGGTCTTTATGTCTATATGCCGGCACCTAATCCGGCGAATCAGTCATTGATGCTTCGTTGGGTACATGACCGGCAATTGGCAATAGATTGCCAACTCTACAACACGCGAGGCGAGTCGGTATGGCAGCATCGTTTTGATACTTTCGCCATACCCGCTGAATATGAGTTGAATACTTCGTTTTTGCCTGTAGGTCTCTATTTTCTAAAAGTCAGTGACGGGCAGCGTTTTTTTGTATATCGAGTCATCATTCAACGCTGAAAACACTAAAATTTCTATTTTTGAAAAATGAACAGCGTTTAAAACTCATGGAAAAACATACTGCTAAGAACTTGGCATCGCGAGAGCAAGAGTGGACAGAAGTAATAGAGGCACATAAACCCTGGTGGAAGCTGAACATCGCAGAATTATGGCGCTATAGAGATTTAGTCATCTTGCTGGTGCGACGCGATTTTGTAGCATATTACAAGCAAACTATTTTAGGTCCTTTGTGGCATTTGATAACTCCGCTGCTAAGCACTTTGATTTACACGGTGATTTTCGGCAATATAGCCAAGCTGCCGACCGATGGCATTCCTCCTTTCCTTTTTTATTTGTGTGGTATTACGTTTTGGGGATATTTTGCCAAATGCCTTGCTTCCACCGCAGATACATTTGTTGGCAATCGACATATATTTTCAAAAGTTTACTTTCCCCGTTTGGTTATGCCGCTGTCGCAGGTGATAAGTGCAGGTATTGGCTTTTTGATACAATTGGGTTTGTTTTTGATATTTGCAGCATATGCCTTTTGGCAAGGTGCACCTATCCATTTTTCATGGGCGATTTATTTGTTTCCCCTGCTTGTATTGCTGATGGTTATATTGGGGCTGGGAATGGGTATCATCATCTCGGCAATGACTACCAAATATCATGATTTGCGTCATGCCGTGAGCTTTGGGGTGCAGTTGCTTATGTATGCTACGCCTGTCATCTACCCTTTATCGATGGTGCCACCTCAATGGCAAAAATATTTGCTTTTAAATCCTTTGACTTCGTTGATGGAATTATTTCGTTTATCTTTATTGGGGGAAGGTTTTTTTGAGCTGGCTTGGTTTGCTTACAGTATGCTTATGTGTGTACTGATTTTACTGGTGGGAGTTTTCAGCTTCAACCGGGTCGAGCGTGTATTTATAGATACAGTATAAGCAACGATATATGGCAAAAACAGTAATACAGGTAGAGGAAGTCTGGAAACGCTATCGTTTGGGAGTGATAGGAGCTACTACTTTGCGGGATGAATTGAAGCGCCTTGGTGCGAAGTTGCGTAATAAGGAAGACCCTACCGTGCCTTTAGATGAAAGCAATCATTTGAACCATAAAGCAAAAGGTTCCTATGTATGGGCGCTTCAAAATATCAATCTGGAAATCAAAGAAGGTGAAGTAATCGGTATCATTGGCAAGAACGGGGCAGGAAAAAGTACCTTATTGAAAATTCTCTCTAAAATTACTGCCCCTACAAGCGGTTGCGTGAAAATAAGAGGACGTATGGCTTCTTTGCTGGAAGTAGGCACCGGTATGCATCCGGAATTGACAGGTATTGAAAATATCTATCTGAATGGTGCTATACTGGGCATGAGCCGTCGGGAAATCAAAGAAAAATTAGATGATATTATTGACTTTGCCGGCATTGCCAAGTATGCCGACACGCCAGTGAAACGTTATTCTTCAGGCATGGGTGTGCGGCTAGGCTTTGCCGTAGCTGCCTTCTTAGAGGCAGATATTCTCATTGTAGATGAAGTATTGGCGGTAGGAGATGTCGAATTTCAAAAGCGGGCAGTAGGCAAAATGAAAGAGGTGAGCAGCAGACAGGGACGCACAGTGCTGTTTGTAAGTCATAATATGGCAAGTATACAAAGTCTGTGTCAAAGAGGGATTTTATTACACCAAGGCAAAGTGGCTTTCGATGGACCAGTGACTCCTTGCATAGAACAATACGTGGGCTTGAATAATCGCATGGGGCAGAACGAATCCATAAGGACCCGTACAGATAGGGAGGGAGATGGCAGAGTTCGCTTTACTTCTATAGAGCTACTCTCCAACCAAAGTGTGTGTACAACAGTGGCGTCAGGTGCACATGTTACGCTTAGATTATATTACACCGTGAACCACTCTAATCCTATATCGGACTATGACCTTTGTGTTAACCTCTATGATAAAGTAGGAGACTTTCTGGGCTACCTTACAACGATGACAGCATGTACTCCTCCCTTACCAGAATTAAAGGGCAGTGGATATATAGATATTGATATTCCAAAATTGCCGCTTTCAGAAGGTATTTACAGAATGGACTTGTATGTTGCGTCCAAAGGGCAGATACATGACTATGTCGAAAATGCCTTTAACCTTGTAGTCTCAGGTGGAAGCTTTTATGGAACAGAGCGAAACAGTCGCCCTTATTGGTATGGACGACATGTGCTTATTGATTATAAATTTATTTTTCCCGATACATGATAAAGGATAAAATATGAAACCCCGCAATATCAAATGGCATCAAGGGCGTATATCTTTGGAAGACAGGCACCGAAGAAACAAACATAAAAGCGGAGTCATATGGCTCACGGGCTTACCGGCGTCGGGTAAGTCCACCCTTGCTTATGAACTGGAGCATCGTCTTTTTCATGCAGGCATGCAAGTCTATGTATTGGATGGGGACAATATTCGCCATGGATTAAACCGGGATTTGGGATTTAGTGCAGAAGACCGGAGGGAAAACCTTCGCCGAATTGCGGAGGTCGCCAAGTTATTTGTTGAAGCGGGAGTGATTACAATAGCAGCTTTTGTTTCACCATACGAACAAGACCGACAGGATGTGAGAGCGATTTTTGATGAAGACCTCTACATTGAGGTGTATGTAAAATGCCCGCTGGAAGTATGCGAGCAAAGAGACCCGAAGGGTTTGTATGAGAAGGCAAGACGCCAAGAAATTGCCCATTTTACAGGGGTAAGTGCTCCGTATGAACCACCATCCAATCCCGACCTTATTATAGAAACTCACGAGCTGTCTGTTGAAGAAGGAGTAAATTTGATATTACAGGAAATAAAGAAACGTAAATGGGTAGATTATATTCCTTGATGAAGCGCATATTAAAGGGTGCCAATCATGACACCGATAACTCCAATCCATATCTGCTGCCCAGAAACCCTCAACAAGAGGACATTTACTTAGTGGAATTTCCCAAAAGTGGGGTTACCTATCTTGGTTTTCTACTGGGCAACATCGAGCTACTTTTAGACGGCAAGAATCATGAACAAATTTCATTCTTCAACTACTCACAATATATTCCGGATGTTAGTTTGATAAGAGGAATGCCCATAAGAAGGTGGTCAAGAAGAACATTTATAAAGTCCCATGAGCCATTTACACCTTTTTACATTCATTTGATATATCTCATTCGCCATCCCGAGGATGTAATGGTAAGTTACTACAATTATATGAGGGATGAAGGATTGCAAGCTACTTTCCCAGATTTTGTCGCATCGTCTAAGTATGGCATACGAGCGTGGTGCAATCATGTGAGCTCGTGGGTGAATAACAGCAGCAACGCGCGCCGTATACACCTGATGCGCTATGAAGATTTGGTACAAGACCCACTGACCTATTTGACTGAGTTGTATCATAATTTGGGGGTAGATGTTCCGGAGAGCATTATTAAAACAGCTATTGAGCGCTCTCAATTAGAGAGGATGAAGCAGTCGGAAGAACTGTATAGAAAATATCACCCTACCTACAGGATGAATTTTGTAGGTAAGCAGGGAAAAATAAGAAAAGAGGAGCTGTTCAGCCAGTTTCCGGATACTCGGCTTTTGATTCAGGAAGAAGCAGAGGCACTTTTAAAAAGATTTTATCCGGAAAGCTAATCGTTTATAAATACACATGCATTCGCAATACATATTGCTTACAGGTGCAACGGGCTCAATAGGGCGGGCTTTTTTGGCATATCAGATGGCAAAAAAGCCCGAAACCCCTTTGGTTGCCCTTAGTCGTGATGAGCAAAAGATTTTACAATTGCAGCAACAATATCCTCGTAAACAGTATCCTCATCTGCGATTTGAATTAGGAGATATACGCGACCTTGCACGCATCACGCAGCTTTTGGCACAGTATCCCTGTCACGAAATAGTGCACGCTGCCGCCTTGAAACATGTGCCTCTGGCAGAGCATTTCCCTAATGAATACATACAAACCAATATAGGAGGCACACAAAATTTGCTAACTGCTGCCCTGCAACATGCTGTCCGGAAAATAACTTTCATCTCCACCGATAAAGCCTTTTTAGCTGCCGGTGTGTATGCTGCCACCAAGCGATGCGCCGAACAGCTGCTGATTGCCCATGCGCAACGGATACCGACACCAGCTATTGGCATTTTGCGACCCGGTAACTTGGTGAATGCACGCGGTTCGGTATTTGAACAATTCAACAGCGACAAGCAGGTGCTACACATCACACACCCCGAAGCAAGCCGTTTCTTTCTGTCGGAAGTCCAGCTGCTGCAAGCCATAGAATATGTGCGGAGTCGTGCCCATGAGGGCGAAATAGTCGTACCCAAGATGCAGGCAGTGCGCATTGCAGACTTAGGCAAGTGGATGAAACCGCATACACCTCAACAAATCATGGGTTTGCGCCTCGGAGAAAAAATTCACGAGTTGCTCTTTGACGAAAGCCTTTACGGGCGTGTAGCAGAAAACCGCTCCTATTACATCCTTTTTCCTGCCCCTCCGAAAGCAGAAAGCTTGCTTCGCCACCAAGCCAAACTATTGGATACCCCACGGCGTTGTTGTTCTGCCGACCATCTGCTGTCTTCGTTCGAAGCCTTTCATGCTTATCTAAACCAAGTTTTGCTCGTATAAGCTACTCTTCCAATATTATTTTTAACTTTGAACCAACGCAATTCTCTTTAAAAGAACATAAGCTATGAAATTTGGAACTAAAGCCATACATGCAGGCGTTCAACCGGACCCCTCTACTGGGGCAGTCATGACCCCCATCTTTCAAACTTCTACCTATGCACAAGAAGCGCCTGGGGTGCACAAGGGCTATGAATACTCGCGCACACACAACCCCACGCGCGATGCTTTGCAGAAAAATCTGGCAGCACTTGAAAACGGAAAATACGGCTTTGTATTCAGCTCCGGCTTGGCTGCCACCGACACCCTCATGCGCACCCTCAAACCGGGCGATGAAGTCATCGTTACCAACGACTTATACGGTGGCACTTACCGCCTCTTCCGTCGTGTGCATGAAATCTACGGCTTGAAATTCCATTTCATCAACATGGAAAATGTGGCTGATATAGAAGCCTACATCAATGAAAACACCCGCATGCTGTGGGTAGAAACGCCCACTAATCCCCTGATGAAGATTATAGATATTGCAGGGGTGGCGCGTATTGCCAAAAAATATGGACTTCTATTGACCGTTGACAACACCTTTGCTTCACCTTATTTGCAAAACCCATTGGATTTGGGCGCTGATATTGTGATGCATTCGGTAACCAAATATTTGGGTGGGCATTCCGATGTGGTCATGGGTGCCTTGGTTACCTCACACGACGACTTAGCCGAGCAACTTGCTTTTTTGCAAAATGCAGTAGGGGCAGTGCCAGGTCCTATGGATTGCTTCTTGGTACTGAGGGGCATCAAAACCTTGCACCTGCGCATGCGGCAGCACTGCGAAAACGGACGTGTCATTGCCGAGTGGCTGGAGCAGCATCCCGCAGTGGGCAAGGTGTACTATCCCGGCTTCGAAACACACCCCAACCACCATGTGGCACGCAAGCAAATGAAAGACTTCGGCGGCATGGTTTCTTTTACTTTCAAAGAAGATAACATAGACTTGGCAAAGGCTTTCATGAGTAATTTACAAGTATTCACTTTGGCAGAGTCGTTGGGCGGTGTGGAGTCTTTGTGCTGTCATCCGGCAACCATGACTCATGCCAGCATTCCCAAAGAAGAACGTGAGAAAACCGGTCTGCGCGATACCCTTATTCGTTTGAGTGTGGGGGTTGAAGATGTCGAAGACCTCATTGCCGACCTTTCACAAGCTATCGAAAAAGCTTTTCAAATGGCAAGTAAATAAGTGCTATTTTGTTCGTATTTATAGCAGCTTATGTAGGAGCTTGTTTTTAAAGATTTTACCCTTTTTTTAGCTATGATTTTGTCAAAATCATAGCTATTTTTTATTTTTTATGGTTCCGAAATTATAAATGTAAAATAATATGAAAATACCTGTGTTATTGACTGCCTGCTTGACTACCTTTTGCTTGACTGCTTTTACTTTCTGTGGCTTTGCCCAAACTGAAAAGCGGAATGTCATCAAAACCAACTTGCTTAGCCCTCTCTTGCGCGCAGCTCATTTGAATTATGAGTACGGCTTAAGCAAAAAAACCAGTGCTCAACTTGGTTTCATGTATCTTTTTGGGGTGCAGCAGACGGATACCAAGTTTACTGGGTTCGGTATAACCCCTGAATTTCGTTTCTATCCTCAAGAAAATGCTACACAAGGTTTTTTCTTGGCGTTGTCGCCGCGTTATCAAAGCTATAATTTGGAGGTTAGCATAACCGATAACAATGGCAATCCCGCTACGGCTGAGGCTACATGGAGTTCCGTAGGGGCTGCTTTTCTTGTTGGTAATCAGTGGCATTTTCCTAAATCGATTACACTCGAACTTTATGGTGGACCTTCATACAATGTTGGCAACATAAAGGTGAAAAGTGGTAGTGAAGAGAACTTCAACGTCGGCTTTTTAAGCGGCTTTGGCTTACGCTTTGGCTTGATGATTGGTATTGCTTTTTAACTATTGAAACTCTTTTACTAAGCTAAAATTGCTGCGGCAGCAGGAAGACATGCTGCCGCAGCAATTTTATACCCGCCCAATAACGCCTCTCTCAAAAAACTAAAAATGCTCCTTAATAATACGGCTAAGCACTTTTTATTAAATTATCGCATCCATATCCTAACTCTATAACTGTTTTTATGCTGCTTAGCATCCTGATTTTATTTTTTCTTTTATGGTTGGCGCTTCGCTTTTTTCGCGGAAATAATGCCCCAAGTGCACATCGCCGCTTACCGCTGCAATGGCAAATGCCGGAAGATGGGCGCTACCCGCTGGTGTTGTTGCCGCGTGATTATAAAAAAACTGCCTTGCCGGAACGTTTGACCAACCAGCCACAAAAAGGTAGTAGTGAGCTTTATTTTTTTCGGTATCTGAAGCGCCACTTTCCGGGCTGTGTCTTCGATAACTTAGCACTTAGAATCAAAGACACTTATTATTATCCCGACTTCGTGCTTCACTATGAGCCTTGCGGTTTATGGATAGACATAGAAATAGACGAACCCTACAGCTTGCCTCATGGCGAGCCCACACATTACATAGGAGCTGACGAGCGGCGTAATCAATTTTTTTTGGATAAGGGTTGGGGCGTCGTGCGCTTCACCGAAGAGCAGGTTGTACGTCAACCGCTGGCTTGCTGCCGTTTCTTGGCAGAACTACTGCATGCCCTGACCGGTGACGATAGCTTTTTATTGGAATTGAAAAACACCCCGGAACTGACCATCCGCCCTTACCCTTGGACAGAAGAAGACAGCCGTTATATGGCGACCTACAAAACGCGACAAAGCTATTTGCGCTTAGTGCGTTGATTTCTTTCCGAAGAGATATACCTTGTTTTCGTTACCTCCAAGCAGGCGCTTGATGTTGCTGCGGTGAGTATATATGACCAAGGCTACCATAAACCAACTAAAATACTTGAAATAAAGGCTAGTGGCACCCAGCAGCTCAAAATTAACCACCAAGGCAAAAGCCAAAGTGGCTAACATAGAGCCTAAGGAAACAAAATGACTTACAAGCAATACCAATAAAAATACTACTACGGCTATTAAAGAGGCAGCCCAATGCAGCGAAATAGCCATACCCAAGGAAGCAGCTACCCCCTTACCGCCTTTGAAGTTGAGAAAAACAGAATAGATATGCCCCATAATAGCACACAAACCGAACGCCATTTGCCACAAAAACAAACTGTCTATGTTTGTACTTTGCCCCAGCCACACAGGCAGTTGTGTAGCTATCCATCCTTTTAAAATATCGAGGGCAAGCACGATGCTGCCCGCTTGTTTGCCCAATACACGGAAGGTATTGGTTGCGCCGGCATTGCCGCTGCCGTGTTCCCGCACGTCAACTCCAAAAAAACGCTTGCCTATCCATACAGAAGACGGCACAGAGCCCAACAAGTAAGCAATAGGCAAAAACAAGGCTACATGTAGAGAACCGTTCATTTTCCGGAAAAAATTAAATCATCACAATTCATGGAAGCTTAAAGCTGCAAAAAGCATGTGAATTGTACAAGCTGCCTTGTGTAAAACAGTTAGAAAAATATGTAAATTTGACCGAATTATGCCTATATTGTAAAATGGTCAAACAGCATTAACACAATGAAAATCAGTTATCAGTGGCTTAAAGATTTTATCGAAATAGATGACCAGAGCCCGGAGAGCATAGCAGAAAAATTGACGCACGCCGGCTTGGAGGTAGAGCAGCTGAGCCAGTACGAAGCCATCCCCGGCAGTCTCGAAGGCTTGGTGATTGGCGAGGTGCTACACTGCGAGCCTCATCCCAATGCCGATAAATTGAAAAAAACCTTAGTGGATGTGGGGGGGGAGCAGCCTCTGCCCATTGTATGTGGGGCACCCAACGTAGCCAAAGGGCAAAAGGTAGTGGTGGCTTTGGTAGGCACCACACTTTATCCCAAAGAGGGCGAACCTTTCACTATTAAAAAAGCCAAAATACGCGGCGAAGTGTCGGAAGGCATGATTTGCGCCGAAGATGAAATAGGCTTAGGCACAAGCCACGAGGGCATTATGGTACTTGACACAGAGCTGCCCAATGGAACACCTGCCGCCGCTTTCTTCAAACCCTATCGCGACGTTATTTTTGAAATAGGCTTGACCCCCAACCGTGCCGATGCTGCTTCACATTTGGGTGTTGCCCGTGACCTGAGAGCGCTTTTGCGCCGTGCTATACAAATGCCTGTGTTGCAGCAGCAGTTTCCCGAAACCCCTTCACCCATCTCTGTAGAAATAGAAAACCCGGAGGCTTGCCCTCGCTATGCAGGTCTGTTGATAGAAGGCGTGAAAATAGCACCTTCTCCGGCATGGCTCCAAGAGCGCCTCAAGGCAATCGGCTTAAAGCCCATCAACAATGTGGTGGACATCACCAACTACGTGATGCATGAGTTGGGGCAGCCCATGCACGCCTTTGATGCCGATTACTTAGAAGGCAACAAAATCATAGTAAAAACCTTGGCGGAAGGCACCCCCTTTGTTACCTTGGACGGAGAAGAACGTAAGCTCTCTGCCCATGATTTGATGATTTGCGATGCCGCAAAGCCGCTGGCAATCGCCGGTGTGATGGGCGGTTTGCACTCTGGCATCAAAGCACATACCCGCCGGGTGTTTTTAGAAAGTGCTTATTTCAGCCCGACCTATGTGCGCAAGACTTCTGCTCGTCATGGATTGAAGACCGACGCTTCCTTCCGCTTCGAGCGTGGTACAGACCCCAATATGGTATTGGTAGCGCTTCAACGCGCCGCATACCTGATTGAAACGCTTGCCGGTGGCAAAGCAGCAGCCCGCATCATAGACGTTTATCCAAAAGTTATAGAAAATCGCCGCTTTTTTGTAAAATATCAACGCTTGTTTACTTTGTTGGGCATAGAAATCCCTACTGAGGAAATTAAGCGTATCCTAACTGACCTCGACATAAGCATAGAATCAGAAACAATCGAAGGACTGGAAGTGAATGTGCCGCCCTACCGTGCCGATGTTACAGGCACTGCCGATATTGCCGAAGAGCTACTGCGCATCTATGGCTTCGACCGCGTGCCTCTGTCAGAGCATTTGCATACCTCCTTTATTTCGCCTTTTCCGGCACCTTCCGAGGATAAAAAGCACCTGCAAGACGCTATTATCGATTTTCTGGCATCGCAAGGTTTGTATGAAGTCATTACCAACTCCTTGACCAAGCCTGCTTATGCCAGTCGCCTTGTCGAGTCAGCATGGGGCGAACCGGTGCGCATGCTCAACTATACCAGCGAAGAAATCAGCGTATTGCGCAGCTCTCTTCTGTTTTCAGGTTTGGAGGTCATCACCCACAACCTCAACCGTCAACGCAAATACCAGAAAATATTTGAATTTGGTAAGGTGTATTTCAAAATGCCTGATGGTGTATATGCTGAGAAAGAGCGACTGGGCATATGGCTCACTGGCAGCCTTCACCCCGAGCACTGGTCACAAGCAGTAGCGCCCATCCAATACCACGACTTAGCCGCTATTGTGGAGCGTCTGTTGAAACGCATGCGTGTGCTACAATATACCAAAGTCGCAGCGCCGGGTGACCAGTGGGGGTATGGCACACGCTATGAAGTAAACAAGCACCCCGTAGCAACCATAGGGTTGGTGCAGCCCAAAATAACACGTATGTTCGACATCAAACAAGACGTGTGGTTTGCCGACATCGACTGGGAGTGGCTCGTTGCCCATTACCACAACGACCATACCGCCCAAGAACTGCCCAAGTTTCCCTTTGTGCGCCGTGACCTCTCGCTTATCCTCGATAAACACATCTCTTGGCAGGAAGTAGAAGACTTGGCATGGTGCACCGAAAGAAAACTTCTGAAACACATCAACGTGTTTAGCGTATATGAAGGCAATAATATTGGAGAAGGTAAAAAGTCCTATGCTATCAGCTTCATTCTGCAAGATGAAACTAAAACACTTACAGACGAGGTTATAGACAGAACCATGCAGAAGCTGATGCAGGCATATAGACAAAAACTGGGTGCAGTGATTCGCGAATAGTTGAAAAAAATTGAATGAAAAACTACGATAAAATAATCAAGCGAATCGAAATTTTCGAAGAAAAGGTGTTGCAGCTGGTGGCAGCACATGAAATATTATTGGAAGAAAATAAGCAACTGAAAGAAGAAAATCGTAAACTGAAAGACTTGGTCAAACGATTAAATACGGAACTGATTAACTTTCAAAATCAATATAAAATTAGTAAAATTGTTGCTTCAATAGCGCCTGATGCAAAGGATGCGGAGGAGCTGAAAGCAAAGATTGATGAATATATAGCGGAAATAGATAAATGTATTAAGTTGTTGTCTTAAAAAGAGCATTGACTATGAGTCAAAAATTGCCCATCACCCTGCGCATTGCCGAGCGTTCCTATCCTATGGAGGTGGACCTCGAGGATGAAGCTCGTCTGCGGGCGGTGGGTAAACAAATAAACCAGCAACTGAAGCACTATAAGGACGTTTACGGGGTGACCGACTCGCAGGACCTACTAGCTATTTATGCAGTGGACTGCTCTATGGAAAAAGAAAGCTTGAAAGAAGCATTGGATACCTATGAAGACCTGTTTCTGTCAAAAATCAACTCCTTAGAAGAAATCATTGACCTCACCCTGCAGCGTTCCGAAAACCTCATCCGCTGACAGTCAATCCCTCCCATTCCCAAGCATTGCGCTATTGAAGGTTATAATCATGGTTGAACCTTCAAAAGTAGTAATGTTATGGAATGGCTATATTGGATGCTGATACCGCTGTCATTGGGCGGTGGAGTCCTTATCGGGAGGGGTATTTTCAAAAAAGCCTCTCAAAAATTAGAAGAAGAAGCACAAGCGCGTGCCGAGCAAATCTTGCGTGAGGCAAAAGCCAAAGCCGAAAACATGTACAAGGAAAAAGAATTGGCTGCCAAAGAAAAGTTCTTACAACTGAAAGCAGAATTTGATGATGAGGTAGCCAAAAAGAAAAACATATTGCTCAACAACGAGGCTAAGCTCAAGCAAAAGGAGCAAAACTTAAATAAAGTAATTGAGCAAATCAAAGCCAAAGAAGCAGAGCTGAAAGCCCTTGAAACCTCCTTGAGCCAACAGAGCGAAGCCATTTCCAAAAAACGTGAAGAAGCCGAGCGCTTGTTGCAGCAGCAAATCAAGAACTTGGAGAGAATCGCTGGTATGACTGCCGAAGAGGCGAAGGCGCAACTCTTAGAGTCGCTCAAGGCAGAAGCCCAAACCAAAGCTTCTTCCTATATCAAAGACATCTTGGAAGAAGCCAAAATTACCGCTAACAAGAAAGCCAAAAAAATCATACTGGAAGCCATTCAGCGTACCGCTACTGACCACACTATAGAAAACTGTGTGTCGGTATTTCCGCTGGAGTCTGATGAGCTGAAAGGCAAAATCATCGGGCGAGAAGGGCGTAACATACGCGCACTGGAAGCAGCCACAGGCGTGGAAATCATCGTGGACGACACCCCCGAAGCAGTCATTATTTCAGGCTTCGACCCTGTGCGTCGTGAAATTGCTCGTCTGTCTTTGCATCGTTTGGTGCAAGATGGGCGTATTCATCCCGCCCGTATCGAAGAGGTGGTAGCCAAAGTAGAAAAACAGCTCGAAGAAGAAATCATAGAAATAGGCGAACGCACTGCCATCGAATTAGGTATTCATGGCTTGCATCCCGAGCTCATTAAGCTGGTGGGGCGCATGCGCTTCCGTTCGTCTTATGGGCAAAACCTGTTGCAGCACTCAAAAGAAGTGGCACAACTCTGTGGCATCATGGCTGCAGAACTGGGTTTGAATGCCAAGATGGCAAAGCGCGCTGGCTTGCTGCATGACATCGGCAAAGTGTATCCCGAAGAAAGTGACTTACCGCATGCTATCTTGGGCATGGAGCTTGCCAAGAAATACAAAGAACATCCCGATGTTTGCAATGCCATCGGTGCCCACCACGACGAAATAGAAATGACTACCATGATAGCCCCCATCGTGCAAGCTTGCGATGCTATTTCTGGTTCACGCCCCGGCGCACGCCGCGAGGTGATGGAGTCCTATTTGCAGCGCCTCAAAGACTTGGAAGCTTTGGCGCTTTCCTTTGATGGTGTCTATAAGTGCTATGCTTTGCAGGCAGGGCGTGAATTGCGCGTGATGGTCGATGCCGAAAACATATCCGACGAACAGGCAAGCATGCTTTCGTTCGAAATAGCTCAAAAAATAGAAAAAGAAATGCAATACCCCGGACAAATCAAAGTAACGGTGATTCGCGAAACCCGGGCTATCAACTATGCCAAATAGTTTCTTTGAAGTGTTTTGCTTTCCATATCTCGGGACTGTCGCAAGGCAGTCCTTTTTTCTTTTATTTCATTTTGGTGTAAATTGACACAAACATAAACAAACATGCTGTTAGAAGCCATTGATATACACAAATCTTACGGCAACGTGCAGGTGCTCAGGGGCGTGAACCTTCAACTGCAAGAAGCCGAAGTGCTTTCCGTAATGGGAGCCTCGGGCGCAGGCAAGAGCACCTTATTGCACATTTTGGGCACTCTCGACACACCCGACCGCGGACAATTGATTTTTGAAGGGACTCCTTTACACGCTGTCTCTGCTAAACAATTAAACAAAATAAGAAACCAAGCCTTGGGTTTTGTGTTTCAGTTTCATAACCTTTTGCCCGAGTTTACGGCACTTGAAAATGCTGCGATGCCTGCCCTCATTCAGGGCATAGACAAAGCCGAAGCCTATGAACGGGCAGCATGCTTACTCGAGTATTTGGGGGTAGCACACCGTGCCAAGCACGAACCCGGGCGTTTGTCGGGGGGGGAGGCGCAGCGGGTAGCCGTGGCACGGGCGTTGGTCAACCATCCTCGTTTGGTACTGGCTGATGAACCCAGTGGCAACCTCGACGAAGCCAATGCCATACACCTGCATGAACTCTTTCTTAAATTGCGTGAGGACTTTCGTACGGCATTTATCATTGTTACCCACCACAAAGAGCTTGCTAAAATGGCAGACCGCGGCGTATGGCTCAATGAAGGAGTCATTGCCGAAGAATGGCAGCGCCGCTTTGTGTAATCTGTATAAAAAGAAGGAGCTTGCTTTTATATTTGTCTTATCAATTGAAAATCAAGTAAAAAAATAAAACCATGGCAAAGAAAAAAGACGAACAAATCAATGACCCTAAATTAGCCAGTTTGCAGAATGCCATAGCACAACTCGAAAAGGCTTATGGCAAAGGGGTAGTAATGCGCCTGAGCGACAACCAGAAAATGGATATTCCAGTGATATCAACCGGTTCGCTCATGGTGGATATAGCCTTGGGGGTAGGAGGATTCCCGCGCGGGCGAATCATTGAAATCTACGGACCGGAATCATCCGGAAAAACCACACTGGCATTGCAAGCCATTGCCGAAGCACAAAAACAAGGCGGCATAGCGGCATTCATCGATGCCGAGCATGCTTTCGACCCTATCTATGCTCAAAAGCTGGGTATCAATACAGAGCGACTGCTTATCTCGCAGCCCGATAGTGGCGAGCAGGCGCTTGAAATCACAGAGCACCTCATTCGTTCCGGTGCCGTTGATATTATTGTGGTGGATTCGGTGGCAGCTTTGGTGCCCAAAGCTGAATTGGAGGGCGAGATGGGAGACAGCAAAATGGGTTTGCAAGCCCGCTTGATGTCGCAAGCTTTGCGTAAGCTCACCGGTGTGATTAGCAAAACCAGCTGCTGTTGTATTTTTATCAACCAGCTGCGCGAAAAGATAGGCGTGATGTTTGGCAACCCCGAAACCACCACGGGTGGCAATGCCTTGAAATTTTATGCCAGCGTGCGGATTGACATCCGTCGCGTAGGGTCTATCAAAAAAGACAAAGTGGTAGTGGGCAACCGCACCCGTGTGAAAGTAGTAAAAAATAAGGTGGCACCCCCTTTCAAAACTGTGGAGTTCGATATTATGTATGGTGAGGGGGTATCGAAGCTGGGTGAAATTGTTGACTTGGCAGAACAGCTGGACATCGTGAAAAAATCAGGCTCTTGGTATTCATACGGAGATACCAAGCTTGCACAAGGGCGTGAAAAAGTAATTGAACTACTGCGCGACAACCCCGAGCTTGCCGATGAGCTGGAGCAGAAAATTCGAGCAGAGCTCTTACAGGGGGTGGAGTTGCCCATAGACATCAAAGCCGGTGATAGTGAAAACCTCGTAATGGAAGACGACGACAATGCACCAGAAGTAAGGGATGATGAATAGGATTTGCGGAGTTTAGGCTTTACAGGGGGGCAAATGTGCCTCCCTGTTTATTTTGCTATGAACATGGCGGCTCGAACTTCTACTCTCCACTTTTTACTTGAAAACCTGTACTAGTCGAAAATAATCTCTATACACCAAACGAAATGTTTTGCGGAGCTCTTCGTTGGTAAGGAAATCGTGGCATTCTCCGTTAAGGCACAGTTGCAGCTTTTGGTCTGCTACAATAGCATTATAAAGCTCTTGCGCAAAACGGTAATGGGCTTCGTGGGTGTTCAGGTTTAAAGAAAGCGTGTCGGCAGTGGGTTCCCCAATCAGCAATACAGCCTCTTTTTGGTGCAGTGAGTCTGCCATTTCGTGAAAGATGTAGGCTTGGTCGTGCATGTAATTATTGGCAATGACGGGATAAAGAGCCAAAGCAGCTTCTGTAAAGTCTTTGTGGCGGCATATTTGCATGCGGTCTTTCCCTACCTCTTCTATGCGATAACGAATAGAACGAACGTTGTGAAAATACAAACGGCTGGCGTCGGTAGTTTGAAAACGCACCTTGCCCTCTTCGATTTTTCTGTTGTGGTCTGCACAGCCGACAAGCAACCAACAAAAGCCCAGCAGGAAAACCAATACAAACCAATAGCGCATCAGTCAATAGATTGAAGAAGGAAAACTAAGTCTTCCATTTTGTTGATTAACTGAACATTTTCGGGAAGCTCCCAACCTTGCCCTACGACATTATGCCCGGTGATGAGCACGCTCGAATCTGGGAAGCTTTCGGAAAGCTCATAAATGAAAGCTTGCATTTCTTTGATAGGCGGGTAAGAAGTCAAGACTGTGAGCAAATATTTGGGATTCCATTGCCGGTAAGCTTCCACCACATCTTGCATGGGTACCGACTGCCCCAAATACAACACTGGAAAGCCTTGCTTCTTAATCAAATAGTGAGAGAAGAGCAAAGAGAGTTCATGCCATTCGCCTTCTGGAAGCATCAACAGGAAACGAGGTTTATTGGAATGGGGATTTACTGCTTGCGCATCGATAGCCACTATCAGTTTTTGCCGTATGAGGCAGGAAATAAAATGCTCGTGTGCGGGGCAAATGGCTGAGGTCTGCCACAAGAGCCCTACTCGTTTCATAAAAGGATGCACAATTTCCAAAAACGCCTTATCGAAGCCATGCTTGATAATGGCTGTGGAAATCACTTTTTCGAAGCGGTATTCATCCAGTTCAAGCATTGCCAAAGTGAGGGCATCAATCATTTCTTCCTGTCCGCTGCCCTGCGATTCAAGTTGCATAACTGCCTCTCGCAGCTCCCGGTCGCTCATTTTAACAACCTTCGATATGCGCATGCCGTGCTTGGTAAGCAAAGCGATATTCATGAGCCGCCGCAGGTCGGCATCGTCATAGTAGCGTATGTTGCTATCGCTGCGTTTGGGAGTTACTACACCATAACGTTGTTCCCACATGCGTAGGGTATGTGCCTTGATGCCCGACAGATGCTCTATCTCCTTAATACTGTATTGTCCCATAACTTGTACTGTCGCTTCTTTCAAAGAAAAAGAATTTGTACAGGCAAATTGTTTGCTAAAAGGCAAGATAAGGTGCCAATTTGTTTACTTCTTCCTCACTGAGCACTTTTATTTTCTTCAAATCGTCTATGCTGTGAAAAGGACCATGCTGCAAACGGTAGGCTACCATCGCTTTGGCTTTTCTTTTATCGAGATAAGGATGCCGAGCGAGGGTTTCGGCATCGGCTTCATTGATACGAATCCGACGCAGCTGGGCTGTATCTATGGTGATGAAAGGCAGCATACTTTGATAGGTCTCTTCGGGCAGCCCATACACTTCCTTCAACTGCTCTACCGAATGAAAACCGCCCAATAGCTCGCGATAATGCACAATGCGCCGAGCATACACACTACCTATACCACGCAATTGTTTGAGGGCAGTGGTATCGGCAGTATTCAGTTCTATGATTAGGGGACTTTTATCTTCCTTATAGGAAGGTCTTATGAAGGCATTTGTTTGGGATTCAACAGAGGAATTTGGTTTATTGGAAGGGTTTATTTTTATGTAGGGAGCTAAAGCCTGATATAGCCCTTGTGGAAAACCATATATTTTTTGCAAGTCTTCTTTCTTGTAAAAATATCCACCTTTGTTTCGGTAGTTGATAATTCTCTGCGCTAACCATTGCGGAGCGCCCAAGCGTTGCCACTCAGCCAAAGTAGCGGTATTGGGGTCAAAATCAAACAATTCTTGCGCAGGAGAAGGGAACTTCTTCGCTTTGTTGTGCACCGATACATTACCGCCGTCGGAAGGTAGGGTAGAAGCCAAGCTGTCGAGCAGAGGTGGAGTAAGAGGGGGGAGGGTTTTGCTGAAGAAATGGGTAGCCAATTGAGAACTGCCCAGCCATAAGCCCAGAAGTAGTGTGAGCAGTGCCATGCCGTACAACTCACGACGATGCATTAAGAATTGACGGTGTAAAAAGTCGATGAGTGGGCGCATAGCAGCGTCATTCATTAAACATCTTTGCTTATGCTTTCCCTCTGCATTTGCTTGTGAATAAGTGCCAAGCCCTTTTCAAAGCTGTGTGGCTGATAGCCCAGCTGTGTCATGGCTTTGTCTATTATAAAGCCGGTTTTAGGGGGGCGTTTAGCCGGCTGCGTAAATGAAGATGCATCTGCTCGTTCTACTGTGTCGGTCGGATAACCAAAGTAGCGGGCAATGCGCATGACCATTTCGTAAGGTGTCATCAGCTCTTTGCCCGATAAATGCCAAATACCACCGGCACGCTGTGCTACGATACGAGCGCAGCCGTCAGCTAAGTCTTCTGCGAGTGTGGGGGTTCGCCATTGGTCATCTACTACCTTGATGGGCTTGCCTTGTTCAAGTGCTTCTATCGCCCATAGCACTATATTGCTACGGCTGAGTGTGGGCGAATAGCCATACACCAAGACCGTGCGGGCAATTGCCCACTGTAGCCCTTTTATAGACTGAATGAGTGTTTCGGCTTCCAGCTTGCTTTTTCCATAAACACTGATAGGGTTGGGCGTGTCTTCTTCTTTGTAAGGACCTGCCGTTCCATCGAAAATGAAGTCGGTGGACAAATGAAGAAGAAAAGCCCTCATTTGGGCGGCGGCTTGTGCTACGTTGCGTACGGCTTCTACATTTTGCAGATAGCAGTCTTGGGGGTTCAGCTCGCACTCATCTACTTGGGTTTTGGCAGCTGTGTGAATGATAGCATCGGGGCGGTGCAGTTTCACTACTTTCTCCACTTCATCTGCTCGGCTTACATCCAAGCTGATATACACGGCATTGGCAGGCAGGGGAGCACGGGGAGTGCCGCGCGAGGTGGCAATAATCTGAATGTTTTCGTCTTGTCCTAAAAGAGCTAACAATTTTTGCCCTAAAAGCCCGTTGGAGCCAGTAATTAGGATTTTCTGTGTACTCATTTTTTCAAGTGTTTGAGCTTCATGCGTATGATTTCGCCCGATTCGTAGTCATTAAGCAAGACCATTTCGTTCTTTTCCAACTTTTCGATGGCAATGAAAGTCTCTTCGGCATAGGAGCCATCGGCTTCTTTACGCCGAATCCATAATTTGCTAAGTGAGGGGTCGAGGCGCCAAGTACCCTCTTCGCGATTGCCGGCAAAATAGATGGAATAGGTGCCATCCGGGCGAAACTCAAAAGAGGAATACCGAATCAGCGTAAGTACTTCGTTTCGGTATTGTTGCTTCTGTTCAGGAGAGGCGTTGCGAATCAGCTCTTCATAGGTAGGGATTTCGAGCGCCACCAGCTGCCATTGCCCGGCAATGGGACTGTCTGTTTTCTTTTGTGCCATAGTAAAGAGTGGCATGCTCAGAAAGCACGCGCTCAGGAGCAGGAGGCTCATGTGTGTTTTCATAGATGTATCGGATTGATATATGCAAAATTACGATTTTTCACTTTCCTAATCTTCCTCTTCGCTGCGCAGTTCTGCTACTTCCATGGCTACTTCTACCACTTTGCAGCGAGGGTGTTCTTGTTTGAAGCGTTCTATTTCTTCTTGTGGCACTTGGGTATGGTAGCAATACAGGGTGCGTAAACCGCGCAGCTGCCAGATAGGTTCTAAGGTTTTGATGGGGGTGTGGCTGATGCCCAGCTCCTGCAAGTATGGCTTGCCGCGCAATGGCTCCAAATCTTCTACTTGGGTGCCTTGCAGATATACCTGTTCTAAGCTGCGCAGCTTTTTTAAAGGCGAGATGTCTTTTACTGGGGTATATTTCAAGTTAAGCACTTCTAATTTTTCGCAATACTGCAAGGGGCTTATATCTTTCACTTTGCAGTGTGCTGCAAACAACTTCTGAAGACGGCGTGTGTGTGCCAGCGCTTCGATGTTCTCAATCTTGGTTTCCCCAATTGCCAGTATCTGGAGGTAGTGCATATTCTGTAAGGGGCTCAGGTCGGTTACCGCCGTGTGATGCAAGTATAATTCGTGTAGCCCGCGCAAGTGGCGTAGCGGTTCTATAGACTGGACCTGGGTATGCATTAGGTCCAAATGATAAAGGTGAGGTAGGTTGCTTACCGGCGACAGGTCTGTAATGGCAGTATGGGCAATAATCAAATCCTCAAGCTCTTCAAGTACTGCTACGGGGCTTAAATCATCCATTTCGGGATAGGTGAGGCGCAAAGAACGCAGATTAGCAATGTTCATCAAATCTTGCACAGAAGGCTCGTCTTGGTCCAAACGAACTACTTCGCGCAGGGTAGCTTTCCAATAGCGGTCCAGCTCTTGCCACCATTTCATCAAAATCCACTGAAAATAAAACTCATCCCACAGCTCGCGATGCTTGTTGAGGTCTATTTGTACAGCAACTCGTTTCCCCTGATTGTTTACCACAAAGTGAATGCCTTCAATGTGCATAATTCTAATTGGAATTAGTAACCAAATATAGATAAATTTCCATTCCTTTTTGCGATAAATAAGGCAATGGTTATTCTCAACATCTCTTCACTTTTTGAATAAC